>JBFIDS010000535.1:0-2804 GCA_041603715.1 Paraconexibacter sp.
CGCGCTCGAGCAGCTGCACCGCCGCAGCGGCCACCTCGCGGTCCACCTGCGCAACGAGGAGGCCTCGGCGGACGGGGCCGTCCCCGCGCTCACGCGCCTCACCGTGGTGCGCCGCGGGGAGAAGGCGGAGCTCTCGGTCGTCATGCCCGTGCTCGAGGACCTCGGGCTGCGGGTGGTGGAGGAGCGCCCGACGCTCCTCGTCCAGGACGAGGAGGCCTGGCTGCAGGACTTCGGGATCCTCGGCCCCGACGACCGGCCGCTCGAGCTGGAGGGGCCCGGCGCGCGCGTCGGCGCCTGCGTCGCGGCGGTGCTCCGCGGCGAGACCGAGAGCGACTCGCTCCACCGCCTCGTCGTGCTCACCGAGCTCGACCACGAGCGGCTCGAGCCGCTGCGCGCGTACCGTCGCTACCGCCAGCGCATCGGCTCGCGCTACACGGAGGACTACCAGACCGAGGTCATCGCGCACAACGCGACCCTCACGCAGCGCCTCGTCGAGCTGTTCGAGCTGCGCTTCGACCCCGCCCGAGAGCCCGATGCCGAGGCGGAGGCGGCGCTGAGGGCCGAGATCGCCGAGCGGCTCGACGCGGTCGTCGCGCTCGACCACGACCGGATCCTGCGCAACCAGCTCGGGGTCATCGACGCGACCCTGCGGACGAACGCCTACCGGCCCGGGCGCGGTGCGCTCGCCTTCAAGCTGTCGAGCCCCGACGTCCCGGCCCTCCCGCAGCCCGCGCCGCTCGTCGAGATCTTCGTGTGCGGCGACGCGGTCGAGGGCATCCACATCCGCGGCGGCCGGATCGCCCGCGGCGGGCTGCGCTGGTCGGACCGCCAGGACTACCGCACCGAGGTCTTCGGGCTCATGCGTGCCCAGATGGTCAAGAACGCCGTCATCGTGCCGACCGGCGCGAAGGGCGGCTTCTACCTGCGCCACCCGCCGGCCGATCCGGCGGCGCTGAAGGCGGCCGTGCGCGCGGGCTACGAGGCGTTCATCCACGCGCTGCTCGACGTCACCGACGACCGCGACGGCGACCGTGTCGTCCCGCCGGACGGGGTACGCCGCCACGACGACGACGACCCGTACCTCGTCGTCGCCGCCGACAAGGGGACGGCGACGTTCTCCGACATCGCCAACGGGATCGCGCAGGCGCGGGGCTTCTGGCTCGACGACGCGTTCGCGAGCGGTGGCTCGGCGGGGTACGACCACAAGGCGCTCGGGATCACGGCGCGCGGCGCGTGGGAGTCGGTGAAGCGGCACTTCAGCGAGCTCGACGTCGACCCGGAGCGCGATCCGATCACCGCCGTCGGCATCGGGGACATGAGCGGTGACGTCTTCGGCAACGGCATGCTGCTCTCGCGGTCCCTGCGGCTCGTCGCGGCCTACGACCACCGGCACGTGTTCATCGATCCCACCCCGCTCGACGCGGCGCGCGCGTGGACGGAGCGACGGCGCCTGTTCGACCTTCCCGGCTCCACCTGGGACGACTACGACCGCTCGATCATCAGCGAGGGCGGCGGCGTGTTCCCACGCACCGCCAAGAGCATCGAGGTCACGCCGCAGATCCGCGCGGCCCTCGCGATCGAGGACGAGGCGCTCCCGCCGAGCGAGCTCATCCGCGCGATCCTCCGCGCGCCGGTCGACCTTCTCTGGAACGGCGGGATCGGGACCGTCGTGAAGGCGTCCACCGAGAGCGACGCCGACGCCCTCGACCGCTCCTCGGACCTCATCCGCGTCGACGCGCGCGATCTCCGCTGCCGCGTGGTCGGGGAGGGGGGCAACCTCGGGTTCACGCAGCGCGCGCGGATCGAGGCGGCCCAGGAGGACATCCTCATCAACGCGGACTTCATCGACAACTCGGCGGGCGTGGACTGCTCCGACCACGAGGTCAACCTCAAGGTCCTCCTCGGCATCATCGAGCACGACGAGGAGGACCCGCTCGACCGGCCCCAGCGCGACGCGCTCCTCGCCGAGGTGACCGAGGACGTCACCGCGCACGTCCTGTCGAACTCCTTCCTCCAAGCCCAGATCATCACGGAGGAGTTCCACCGGTCCCCGGGGAGCCTGCTCGCCTACGAGGACCTGATGATCGAGCTGGAGGGCTTCGGGATCCTCGACCGGGACCTCGAGCGGCTGCCGTCGGGTGACGAGCTCACGGAGCGACGCGCGGCCGGGCGGGGGCTCGTACGCCCGGAGATCGCGGTCCTCCTCGCGCTCGCCAAGCAGCACGTCACCGACACGCTCCTCGACGACGAGCTGCTCGAGGATCCGGCGCTGGGAGTCGACCTCCGGGTCTCGTTCCCCGCCCGGGTGCTCGACCGCGTCGGCGACGCCATCGAGGCGCATCCGCTCCGGCGCGAGCTCATCGCGACGCGGGTCGCCAACGACGTCGTGGACCGCCACGGCCCCACGTTCGTCGCGCGGCGCGTCGCCGAGCTGGGCGTGCCGGCGGCGACGGTCGTCAGGGCCCAGCGGATCGCCCGGGACACACTCCGCGCCCCGGCCCTGTGGACGGCCGTGGAGTCCCTCGACGACGTCGGGGTGGCGTGCCGCCGGGAGGCGATGGCGATGATCGAGGAGGCGGTTCGCACGTCGAGCCGATGGCTCCTGCGCCACCGTCCCGACGCCCCGGTCGGCCCGACCACGGAGGCCGCGAGGGAGGCCGCGATGATCCTGCGTGACGATGTCGCGGGCATCCTCGGCGAGGACCGGGCGCAGGCGCACGAGGAGCGCGCGCGCACGCTCGCCGACCGCGGCATCGCCCGGCCGCTCGCATCCGACATCGCCCTCCTCGGCGAGCTCGTCCACG
>JBFIDS010000536.1:0-2799 GCA_041603715.1 Paraconexibacter sp.
AGCGACATGCTCAAGGGCAAGCAGGGCCGCTTCCGCCAGAACCTCCTCGGCAAGCGCGTGGACTACTCCGGCCGGTCGGTCATCGTGGCCGGCCCCTCACTGCGCCTGCACCAGTGCGGTCTGCCGAAGCTCATGGCGCTCGAGCTGTTCAAGCCGTTCATCATGGCCCAGCTCGTCGACCGCAAGGACGCGCAGAACATCAAGGCGGCCAAGAAGATGGTCGACTCGATGATCCCGCAGGTCTGGGACGTCCTCGAGCAGGTCATCCACGAGCATCCGGTCCTGCTCAACCGCGCTCCGACCCTTCACCGCCTCGGCATCCAGGCCTTCGAGCCGGTGCTCGTCGAAGGCAAGGCGATCCAGCTGCACCCGCTCGTCTGCGCCGCCTACAACGCGGACTTCGACGGCGACCAGATGGCGGTTCACCTCCCGCTGAGCGCCGAGGCGCAGGCGGAGGCCCGGATCCTCATGCTGTCGAGCAACAACATCCTCTCGCCGGCCAACGGGCAGCCGCTCGCGACGCCGTCGCAGGACATGGTGCTCGGGTCCTACTACCTCACGCAGGGGCCGGAGAAGGAGGAGCTCGACGAGCTCCAGGCCAAGCTGCGCGCCGGGGAGTGGCCCGCGGGTCGCGAGCGGCCGCACGTCTTCCGCAGCGCCCAGGAGGCCGAGATCTCCTACGAGGCGCGGGTCGTCGGCCTGCACACCCTCGCGGAGTACCGCCCGGTCGGTCGTGACGGCGGACACGTCCTCACGACCGTCGGCCGCATCATCTTCAACGAGGAGATCGAGCGGGCCCTGGAGAACGCCGTCGGGGACAGCTTCGACGCGGCCGCGTTCCCGTTCATGAACCAGCCGATGAAGAAGCGGGACACCTCCCGGCTCATCGACGTGCTCGTGCAGGCCTACGGCGCCCCGGCCGTCGCGCTCGTGCTCGACGTCTTCAAGGACATCGGGTTCCGCTACGCGACGCTCGCCGGCATCACCGTGTCGAAGAACGACGTGATCATCCCGCCCGACAAGGCGGAGATCCTCGCGAAGTACGAGGCGAGCGTGAGCGAGCTCCAGGACCAGTACGACATGGGGCTCATCACCCAGGAGGAGCGTCACCAGCAGGTCGTCGACCAGTGGAACGCGGCGACCGACGAGGTCGGTGACGCGATGCAGAAGAACTTCGACTCGCTGAACCCCATCTACATGATGGCGGACAGTGGGGCGCGAGGCTCCTTCAAGCAGATCCGTCAGCTCGCCGGGATGCGCGGCCTCATGGCCAACCCGAAGGGCGAGATCATCGAGCGCCCGATCAAGGCGAACTTCATGGAGGGCCTCACGGTCCTCGAGTACTTCATCTCGACCCACGGCGCCCGGAAGGGCCTCGCGGACACCGCGCTGCGCACGGCGGACTCCGGGTACCTCACCCGGCGCCTCGTCGACGTCGCGCAGGACGTCATCATCCGCGAGCCGGACTGCGGGACCAAGGAGTTCATCGAGCTCGAGGCCTACACGGTCACGGGTGATGTCAACGACAACCTCCTCGGGCGCATCGCCGCCGCCGACATCAAGACGGCATCCGGCGAGACGCTCGTCAAGAAGGACGGCGACATCGACCGGCCCGAGGTCGCGGCGATCGCCGCCGCGTTCACCGAGGAGCTCGGCGCCCACCGCGCCAACCCCGACCAGGTCGACGCCCCGCGGATCCCCGTCCGCTCGGTGCTGAAGTGCATCGCCGAGTCCGGCGTGTGCCAGGCGTGCTACGGCCGCTCGATGGCGTCCGGCAAGACCGCGCAGATCGGTGACGCCGTCGGCATCATCGCGGCGCAGTCGATCGGCGAGCCGGGCACGCAGCTCACCATGCGCACGTTCCACACCGGCGGTGTCGCCGGCGCGGACATCACGCACGGCCTGCCGCGTGTCGTCGAGCTGTTCGAGGCGCGCAAGCCGAAGGGCCTTGCGCAGATCGCCGAGCAGGACGGCGTCGTCCAGGTCGAGAAGTCCGACAAGGAGACGGCTGTCCTCATCACCGACGACACGGGTGAGGAGCATCGCTACAAGTTCCCGCCGCGCACGCGCCTCTTCGTCGACGAGGGCAACCGGGTCAAGGCGGGCCGCCAGCTGTCGGAGGGCTCGCTGTACCCGCACGACCTGCTGCGTCTCCGCGGCCGGACCGAGACCGAGCGCTACCTCGTCAAGGAGGTGCAGGAGGTCTACAAGTCCCAGGGCGTCGACATCAACGACAAGCACATCGAGCTGATCGTGCGGCAGATGCTCAAGAAGGTCCGCGTCGACCAGAAGGGCGACACCGGTTACCTGCCGGGTGCGCTCGTCGACCGCTACGAGTTCGCTGCCGAGAACGCGAAGGTGAAGAAGGGCAAGGGCGAGACCGCGCAGTACGAGGAGATCATCCTCGGCATCACGAAGGCCTCGCTCAACACCAGCTCGTTCCTCTCCGCGGCCTCGTTCCAGGAGACGACGAAGGTGCTCACCGACGCCGCGCTCGAGGGCAAGAAGGACACGCTCAACGGCCTGAAGGAGAACGTCATCATCGGGAAGCTCATCCCGGCGGCGACGGGCCTGCGGCGCTACCGGCGTATCGAGATCGAGCCCGCGGAGCCGCTGCCCCGCGCGATCGACGACGTCGGGCTGCTGGACTCCGACGAGATCGCCGCCGAGCTGCTCGACGGTGACGGCCTCGCGGGCTTCGGCTCGGCGTTCGCCGACGATCTCTCGACGCTCGAGGACATCGGCGCCGGCGGGACGGATCCCGGCTTCGCCGAGGAGCTCGCTGACCTCGACGTCCCG
>JBFIDS010000537.1:0-2793 GCA_041603715.1 Paraconexibacter sp.
CGTGACCCGCGCCGCCGCCGCCGTCCTCGTCCTCAACGCCGACTGCGTGCTCGACCCCGGGTTCCTCGCCGCGGCCCGCCCGCCCCTCGACCGTCCGGGCGTCGGGTCGGTCGCCCCGCGGCTCGTGCGCGCGACCGGGATGACCGCCGACACCCGCCTCGACGTGCTGGACGCCGCGGGCATGACGATCGACCGGCGGCGCAAGAACGGGCTCGTCGCGCACGGGGAGCCCGCGGGGGCGAGGCCGACCGCGGGCCCCGTGTTCGGCGGGGACGGGGCGTGTGTCCTCTACCGGCGCGAGACGATCGACGCGTGCGCGGACGGCGGCGAGGTGCTCGACGAGGACCTCGAGCTGTGGGCCTCCGACGTCGACCTCGCGTGGCGGGCGCAGACCCTCGGATGGGCGTGCGCGTACGAGCCGGCCGCGGTGGCCTGGCACATCCGCTTCTACTCGCCGACGACGCGCGCCGCGCTCCCGCCCGCCCACCGCACGCTGCAGTTCCGCAACCGCCTGCTCATGATCGCCAAGAACGACACCGCGGGGGCGCTCCTGCGCGACCTCCCCCGGCTCGCGAGCTACGAGGTCCTCGCGCTCGGGTTCGCCCTCCTGCGCGAGCGTCATCTCCTGCGCGGCTACCGCGATGCCCTGCGGCTCCTCCCGGGGGCCCGTCGCCGCCGCCGGGAACTGCGCGAGCGCCGGCGCGCCGCCGGTTCCCCGCGCGTGCCGTTCGGGCTCGAGCCGCCGCGCGGCACGGCCCCGGGAGCTCAGCGCCCCGGGCCGACCTCGACCGCGGTCTCGTAGACCCGCCACGTCGCGCGGGCCGCGTCGTCCCACGACCAGCGCGGGGGCTTCGGGGCGGGACGGCGTGCCGCGACCGCGGCGGCGAGCAGGCCGGGGAGGTCGTCGGTCGCGGAGAACGTCGCCCGGTCCCCGAGGACCTCGCGCAGCGCGGGCACGTCGCACGCGACGACCGGCGTGCCGCAGGCGAGCGCCTCCACCGGCGGGAGGCCGAAGCCCTCGTCGTCGGAGGGGAAGACGAGAGCGTGGGCGCCGGTGTAGATCGCGGCGAGCTCGTCGTCGGTGACGAGGCCGGTGAGGATCACGCCCTCACGTTCGGCGAGCTCGCGCGCCCACTCGCGCGCCGGGCCGACGAGCACGAGCGGAAGGTCGCGTGGCGTGCTCACGAGCTCCGCGACCCGCTTGCGCGGGTCCGGGCGCTCGAGCCCGCCCACCCAGACGAGGTACTCGTCCGGCAGGCCGTAGCGGTCACGGACCTCGGCGACTTCCGCCGCGTCCCGCGGGTGCATCGCCAGGGCGGGGGCCTCGCCGATGACGACGATGCGATCCGTCGCGACGCCGAGGTGCTCCTCGACGTCCGCGGCGACCGCCGACGTCGGGCAGATGATCCGCGTCGCACGCTGGACCGCGAGGTAGCGCAGCCGGAAGCGCATCCCGGTGCGCAGGTACTCGCTGCGGCGCTTGAGCGGCACGACGTCGTGGAGCGTGACGACCTGCGGCACCGGGTTGCGCAGCGCCGCGCCGTCGATCCAGGGTGAGTGGTAGACGTCGACGCGCCGCGGACGGTGCGTGTCGATGACGGTGTGCCCGTTGGCCGCGGTCGCGTCGAGCGCCCCGCGCAGGCAGCGCACGTAGCGGCCGATCCCGCGAGGATCGGTGCCGGCGCGCGTGTCGAACGCGACCTTCATGTCGACGCCCTCGCCCGCTCGACGAGCGGGCGCAGGAGGGTCTCGACGCGGTCGGCGTAGGCGTCGGCCCCGAAGCGACGCGCGGCGAGGCGGGCGGCGGCGCCCATCTCGTCGCGGCGCTCGAGGACCCGCAGGACCCCGGCGGCGATCGCGTCGGGATCCGCAGGCGGGACGAGGATCCCGGTGACGCCGTCCTCGACGACCTCGCCCAGCCCGCCGACCCGCGTCGCGACCACGGGGACGCCCACCGCCATCGCCTCGGAGAGGACGGTTCCGAACGGCTCCTCGCGCGAGGGCGCGACGAGCACGTCGAGATGAGCCATGACGGATGGGGCATCGTCCACCCACGGAAGGTGTTCGACGTCCCCGGATGTGCGCACACGCCGAAGATACTCCGGGTCCGTCTCGTACGGGTCGTCGCCCATGAGGACGATTCGTGCATCCGGACAACCGGCCCGGATGGCGGGGGCCGCCTCGACCAGGTCCATGACGCCCTTGCGCGGCTCGATCCGTCCCACGAAGCCCACGACGGGCCCCGCGGCCCCTGCCGGCCCCATGTCGGGCCAGGGCGCGGCGGCGCTGCCGGGCTCGAGCTCGACCGGGCAGTAGACGACGTGGGCGTCGAGGCCCTCGAGCCGGTCGGCGACGGCCTGCGAGTCGGCGAGGACGAGGTCGGCGCGGGTCCAGTGGCGCGGGACGCGCTCGACGATGTCGTGGACGTGCAGCACGGTCATGTGCCCGCGCAGTGCGGGGAGGACCCGCCCACACACCGTCGAGTTGAGGTAGACGACGTCGTGGTCGCGGGCGAGGCGCCGGACCCGTGGCCACGCGGCGACCGCGCGGGCGCCCTCCCCGCCGCCGAGGCCTCCGACGTCGAGCTTCGCCCAGTCATAGCCGGCGTGCGCGAGGGCTCCCGCCCCCGGGCTCGTGAGCGTGAGGTCCCAGCCGCGGGCGCGCAGACGGCGGCCGAGTCGCAGCAGGCCGACCTCGGCCCCGCCGGGCACGTCGACCGCGTTGATCGCGAGCAGGCGCGGGGCCGGGTCGGTCGGCGAGGACGTCATCGCCGCCCCGCGAACGCCCAGCGCA
>JBFIDS010000538.1:0-2769 GCA_041603715.1 Paraconexibacter sp.
AGGTCGCCGCCGGCGCGGCGATCGCCGCCGAGCAGGGGGTCCGCGTCCTCCTCTTCGGCGACGCGTCCCGGATCGGCGAGGTCGCCGACGGCGTCACCGTCGTCGACGCCCCCGTCTCGATCGCGAAGGAGCCCGACCCGGCCCGCGCCGTGCGCCGCACGCCCCAGGCGTCGATCGTCCAGGCGGTCCGCGCCGTCGCAGCCGGTCAGGCGGACACGTTCGTGAGCGGCGGCTCGACGGGCGCCGCGCTCGCCTCGGGCCTCTTCGACCTCAAGCGCATGCGGGGCATCCACCGGCCCGCGCTCGCGATCCCGGTCCCGGTGCCCGGTGCGCCCGTGACGTTGCTCGACGTCGGCGCGAACGTCGAGGTCCGCTCCGAGCACCTCGTCCAGTTCGCGTTCATGGGCGCCGCGTTCGCCCAGGCCGTCCTCGGGGTCGAGCACCCGCGGGTCGCCCTCCTCGCCAACGGGGAGGAGCCCACGAAGGGGACGCCGCTCGTCGTCGAGGCCCACGCGGCACTCGCGCAGCGCGCCGCCGGATCCCCGGCGCTGGAGTTCGTCGGCAACGTCGAGGGGACGGACGTCGTCGCGGGGGTCGCGGACGTCGTCGTCACCGACGGGTTCACCGGCAACGTCGCGCTGAAGCTCATGGAGGGCGTCTCCCAGGTGATGATGGGGGCGATCAAGGACGTCGCGATGAGCGGCCGGCGGTCGAAGGTCGGCGGACTCCTCCTCAAGCCCGCGCTGCGCGGACTGCGCGACGAGCTCGACCCGGAGGGACCGGGTGGCGCCTACCTCCTCGGCCTGCGGCGTCTCGGCGTCGTTCCGCACGGGCGCTTCACCCGTTTCGGCTTCTCCCAGGCGATCCTCCTCGCCGCCAGGGGTGCACACGCCGACGTCGGCGGCCGCACGTACGCGGCGCTCGAGGCCGCCGGGGCGCTGCGCACGACGGGTGGACGTCCCGGCGATGATTCGGCCCCGTCCGATCCACCGTCTACCGTGCCTGCGTCATGACTCGAGACGAGGTCTTCAACGTCATCCGCGACCACCTCGCCGACGAGCTCGAGCTCGATCCGGCGCGGATCTCGCCCGAGACGCGCTTCCGTGAGGACCTCGAGGCCGACAGCCTCGACCTCTACACGCTCGTGCAGGAGCTCGAGGACAGCTACGGGGTCAAGATGTCCGACGAGCAGGCCGCGAGGATCACGACCGTCGGCCAGGCGATGGACTTCGTCCTCGAGCACGCCGCGGCCTGACCGGTGCCCGACGGCTCCGGCTCCCCGCCGACCCTGCAGGACCTCCTCGACGACCTTCCGGCGGACCTCGTGCGCCAGGTCTTCACGCACGCCTCGTGGACCGCGCGCGCCTCGGACTCCTACGAGCGGCTCGCGTTCCTCGGCGACAGCGTGCTCGGTCTCGCGATCACCGCGCACCTCTATCCCCGGCTTGAGGCCGACCAGTTCGGCGCCGGGCGGCTCACGAAGATCCGCGCCCAGACGGTGTCGGGCATCGCCTGCGAGCACGTCGCCCGCCGTCTCGGGGTCCCGGAGCGGCTCGCCGCGCACGCCCCGGAGGGCCAGGAGACGAGCGCGGTCGCGCTCGAGACCGAGCGCGTCCTGTCGTCCGTCACGGAGGCGATCATCGGCGCGTGCTACCTGCATCACGGGTACGAGCCGACCGCGGCGGCCGTCGTGGCGACGTTCACGCCCGAGCTCAACGACGCGCTCGACAACCCCGTCGACTTCAAGAGCACGCTCCAGGAGCGCCTCGCACAGCGCGGCGAGCTCGTCGAGTACGCGGTGACCGCGGAGCACGGGCCGCCGCACGACCGCGAGTTCGAGGTCTCGGCGAGCGTCGCGGGGGACGTCGTCGGCACGGGCAGCGGCCGCTCGAAGAAGCAGGCCGAGCAGGACGCGGCGAAGGCCGCGCTCTCACGATACGGAGGGGCTCAGGCGGTCCGCACGGACCGCACGGGCGGATCGGAGTGACGTCATGCACCTGAAGTCCATCGCGCTCAAGGGGTTCAAGTCCTTCCCCGATCGCACGAAGCTCCAGTTCGGCGACGGCGTGAGCGTCATCGTCGGGCCGAATGGGTCGGGCAAGTCGAACGTCACGGACGCCGTCCTGTGGGCGATGGGCGAGCAGTCCCCGATCGCGGTCCGCGGGCAGTCCATGCAGGACGTCATCTTCGGCGGCGGTCGCGGCGTGCAGGCGCGCTCGAGCGCCGAGGTCGAGATCGTCCTCGACAACAGCGACGGCACCGTCGACCTGCCGGTCGGGGAGATCTCGATCCTCCGGCGCCTGGACCGCAGCGGCGAGGGCGAGTACCGCCTCAACGGCGCGAAGTGCCGCCTCGTCGACGTCCTCGAGGTCCTCAGCGACACCGGCCTGGGGAAGGAGATGCACTCCGTCGTCTCCCAGGGGCGCGTCGAGGCGATCGTCACCTCCAAGCCGAAGGACCGCCGGCTCCTCATCGAGGAGGCCGCAGGCCTGGGCAAGCACCGCAAGCGCCGTCGCCGTGCCCAGCTCAAGCTCGAGCGCACCCAGGACAACCTCGACCGCGCGCTCGACGTCGAGCGGGAGGCCCGGTCCCGGCTGCGCCCGCTCAAGCGCCAGGCCGAGGCCGCCGAGCTGCACGAGCGCCTCGAGCGCCAGACCCGCGAGGCCCGCTGGGAACTCGCCCGCGACACCGTCCGGGCGCGACGCGCGGAGAAGACCGTCGCCGAGGAGGCCGCGACCGCCGCCCGCGCCGCCCGCGACGAGACGCAGG
>JBFIDS010000539.1:0-2767 GCA_041603715.1 Paraconexibacter sp.
CGAGGCCTTCGAGCGGCTCGTCGTCGTCTTCGAGCGCATCGACCTTCCGTGGCGCGAGCGCCGCGAGAGCCTCGCTCGGGTGTACCTGCGCCGCGGCTTCCTCGAGTCCGCCGCCGACGAGTGGATCGACGCCGTGGAACGCGAGGGACCGGACGCGCGCGCGTACGCGGGCCTCGCCGAGGTCGCCGTCGCCCGCGGCCTCGAGGAGGACGCGCGGGCGCTCGCCGCCGAGGCGCACGCCCTCGATCCGAGCCTGCCCGCCGCGGCGGCGCTCGTCACCGCGCTGGCCTGACGATGGTCTCGATGGCTGCCCTCCAGGTGCTTCCCGAGGCGTGCGACGACCGTCGTCACGGGTGGGGTCATGACCCTCGGCCGAACGTCCACGACGTTCCTCAAGAGGGTCTGGACGGCACCGATGACCGGGAAGCGACCAGGTGTCGCACTCGACTCGCCCGCGCTCCGCGGGACCGACCCAGGGACGGGTCGGTGCGCCATCCAGGAGGACCCGCCATGACCGTTCGCATGACCCTGATCTCCCAGTCCGCCGACGACGCCCCCGAGGCGCCCGGCGCCCGGGTCTACGACTTCGAGCAGGCTCGCGCCCGTCGCGACGCCGCCCGCGCCGAGGCGATCCCGTCCGACGTCTGGGCGGAGGTCGAGGCGGCCAACCGCCTGTTCGAGGAGCTGGAGGCCTCCGGCCGCCGCGTCGTCCTCGACGACGAGCGCCTGGACGGCCGGCTCGTCATCGCGCTCTGCGACCTCGAGGGCCGCATGCTCCGCGCCGTGCCGCCGGCCGACCTCGTCACGGGGGACGTCGTCGACGGCCCGCGCGCCGACGGTGAGGAGGGCGCGGCATGAGCGGCGTCCAGCTCGGTGGTCTCGTCTCGGGGATGGACACCGAGGCGGTCATCGCGCAGCTCATCGCCGTGGACCGCCAGCCGCGGATCAAGCTCGAGCTGCGCCAGATCGCCGCGCAGGCCCGCCAGGACGCCCTCGGCGAGATCAAGTCGAAGCTCAGCGCGCTGCAGACCGCGGCGACGGCCCTGCGCTCCGCGGGGACATGGGGGGACGTACAGTCCGTCGAGAGCTCCGACCCGACGAAGGTCGCCGTGCGCCAGCTCGCCGGGGCGGCCCCGGGTGGGTCCCGCATCGAGGTCACGCAGCTCGCACGCGCCGAGCAGCGCACCTACGACTTCACGCCGCAGGTCGCCGCCAGCCAGATCACCGTCGGCGGCGCGACGATCGACCTCGCCGACGGGGCGACGATCACCGACGCGGTGAGCGCGATCAACGGCGACCCCGACGCGGGCGTCTACGCCGTCGATGTCGGCGGCCGCCTCGTGCTCAGCTCCCGCACGACGGGTGCGGCGAGCACCGTGAGCGCGTCCGGCGCGAGCCTCGTCGAGGACGCGGGTGCGGCGAAGCTCGGCCTCGACGCGCAGCTGCTCGTCGACGGGGTCCCCAAGAGCTCCTCGTCGAACGTCGTCACGGACGCCGTCCCCGGCCTCGAGCTCACGCTGAAGGGCCTTACGACGGCGGCGGTCGATCTCGCGGTCGGCACACCCGGCCCCGACAAGGCGGCCGTCGAGGAGCGGATGCAGGCCTTCGTCGACGCCTACAACGGCGCGGTCGACCTCATCCGCGGGAAGCTCGGCGAGAAGAGCGTCGTCGATCCCAAGTCGAGCACCGACGCGAAGAAGGGCGTGCTGTTCGGGGATCCCGCGCTGCGCGGGCTGCTCTCGAACCTCCGCTCGACCGTCGGGGCGACGATCGCCGGCAACCCGGAGGGCACCGACGCTCTCGCCGACCTCGGGGTGAGCACCGGTGCCGCGACCGGCGCGGGCACGTTCAGCGCCGACGCGGTCGCGGGCAAGCTCACGTTCGACGCCGCCGCCTTCCGCTCGAAGCTCGAGACCGACCCGACCGCCGTGCAGCGACTCCTCGGCGGCGTGAACGGGACCTCCGGCGTCGCCCACTCCTTCGAGGACCTCCTCGGGCCCAGCGTGGAGGCGGGCGGATCGCTCGAGGGCGCCGCTTCGGCGGCGGGCGGCGAGGTGACCCGCCTCAAGGACGCGCTCGCGCGCCTCGACGACCGGCTGGCCCGTCGCGAGGACCGCCTGCGCGCGCAGTTCACCGCCCTCGAGCAGGCCCTCGCGCGTAGCCAGCGTCAGCAGACCGACCTCCTCTCCGCGCTCGGCGGACTCCAGTGACCCTCAAGACCCCCTCTGATCGCAGGACGTGACCATGAACCCCTACGCCCGACCCCAGGCCTACCGCGAGAGCAGCGTCCTCACGGCGTCACCCGAGCAGCTCGTCGTCATGCTCTACGACGGCGCGTTGCGCTTCCTGCGCCAGTCGCAGGCCGCCTACGGCGAGGGCGCCTGGCAGCACGGCAGCGATCGGATGCAGCGCGCCGAGGCGATCGTCGACGAGCTGCTCGCGACGCTCGACATGGAGGCCGGCGGGGAGGTCGCCCAGCGCCTGCAGGCGATCTACGTCTTCTGCAAGAAGCACCTCATCGAGGCGCGCCTCGAGCGCTCGAGCGAGAAGATCGGCGCGGTCATCAAGCTGCTCTCCGACCTGCGCGACGCGTGGGCCCAGATCGCGGCCGGCGGCGGTGGGCGCACGCCCGGCGCGCCGGGGGCCTCCGGCGGACCGCTCGTGGCGTGACATGACGGCGCTCGCCGACACCTGCGCGGAGCTCGTCACGATCGCCGAGGAGGAGCTCGCCGTCGTCCTCGACGGTCGCGTCGCCGACGATCCGACC
>JBFIDS010000540.1:0-2766 GCA_041603715.1 Paraconexibacter sp.
CGGCCGCGCCGTCCGGCGCCGGGACCGCGCGGGTCGGCTCCCGCGGGCCTCGGCGCTCGTCGACTCCTACGCGGGGGACCTCGGGCTCCCGGGCATCGCCGAGCAGGTGGTCCGCCGGATCCCCGACGGGGTCGTCGACGATCTCGTGCCGACCGGGCCCGTCCTGGAGCGGGCGCTCGCGCGTGTCGACCTCGTCGCCGTCCTGCGGGACCTGGACGATCCCGACGCGCTCGAGTCCGCGCTCACCGAGGCGATCCGCGTCGCGGCGCTCGCCGAGGCCCGGGAGCGCCTCGTCGCGAAGATTCCCGGACCGTTGCGCGGGCTCCTCCCCTTCGGGTGAGGTCATCCCCCGGTGCGCTGTGCGCCCCGATCCTCGGGCGACGGTTAGGCTCGGACTCTCGTGAATCCGCGTGTCCTCGTTCCCGGGCTGCTCGTCATCTCGGTCATCACGGTGCTCGTCATCCTCACAGGCGGGGGTGGCGGCGGGGTGATCGACGACTCCCCGAGCCCGTCCCTGGGCGGGGACGGCGAGTCGATCGCCGACCCCCTCGCGGAGGCGCTGTCCTACCTGCCGTCCTCGCCCGACGCGGTCGCGACGGTCCAGACCGGGCTGGACCGGGCGCCGGGCTCGACCGCGTCCGACCTCATCGCGTCCCTGCCCTCCGACGCGCTCGGTCTCGATTCCTCGAGCGATCTCGACGCGGCGGAGGACGTGGAGGGGGACGGGCTCGCCGGGGTCGCCTCCGACCTCGCGGCGCTCCGCCCGCTGTTCGCGAACCCGATCGTCGTCACCGTCGCCGGAGGCGGATCCGCCCGCGAGGGCTCCGACGAGGAGGACGGGAAGGCCGGGCTCGCCGCGCTGCCGCTCGCCGAGGAGGCGCGGGTCGCCTGGGTCACGGCGGACGCCGGCGCGCTGCGGTCCTTCATCGACGGCCGGGTGAGCGGCGGTGATCTCGAGCCGGCGGGTGAGGAGAGGGGACACCGTCTCTACAGCGGCTCGACCGGGCCGGCCTACGCGACCCGGGGGCCGGTGCTCGTCGTCGGTCCCGACGTCGCGGATCTCCGTGCGGCGATCGACCTGCACCGGGAGGAGGGCGAGGAGGGCACGAAATCCCTCAGCACCGGCGCGCTGCGCGACTACTTCAAGGGGCTCCCCGGCCCGGGCGAGTCCGTCGTCCGGGTCTCCGCCACGCGGGACGGGGTCGTCCGCGGGCTCCCGGGGCTCGCGCCGCTCGCGCGCGCGAGCACGTGGACGGAGGCCGTGGGCCGGGTCTCCTTCGCGCTCGTCCCGCGCGACGACGGGCTCCGCGTGCCGTTCACGGTGAGCACGGGCGCCGCCGACATCGGCGCGGACGTCCTCCCGATCACGTCGGGCGACCAGGCCCCCGAGCCCGTGGGGGACGCCCCCGCCGTCCTCGCGGTCCGCAACGCGGGGCAGACGCTCGAGTTCGTCCGGGGGCTGCTCGAGGCCGGGGACCAGGGGACGGCGGGACGCATCGACCAGATCGAGGGAGCGCTCAGCCGCTTCGCGAAGGTCGACCTGCGTGCGGACATCCTGCGCCGGCTCGACGCGACCGCGACCCTGACCTACGACGGCGAGGAGCTCACGCTGCGCGCCGACACGACCGATCCGAACGGGGTCGCGGACGCGCTGCGTCGCGCCCGGGGTGCGCTGCAGTCCGCCCGTGTCGATCTGGGTGGCTTCGCGCTCGAGGACGACCGTGCCCCGACCCGCTTCGACGATGACGGCCGGTTCGACGACACGGTCAGCGACGACGACGAGCTCCGCGATGTCGACGAGTTCCGCGACGACGGGTTCGACGACGACGGCGGGGGCTTCTCGGGCGACCCGGGCGACCGCTACCGGCTCACGCGCAACGGAGATCCGATCGCGGTGCTCGGCGTCGCCGGCGACGCGCTCGTCGTGTCGACCGACGAGTTCATCGACATCGAGTCGGCCGCCGACGAGTTCCCGGGGTCGACCACGGACGGCGACGACGGCGAGGACAGCGACCCGCAGGGGGCGCTCTTCGCGCGTGTGGCGCGGACGAACGTCGGCGAGCTTCTCGGCGGGCCGCTCGGCCTCTCGGAGGCGATCCGCACGTTCCTGGGCGGCTTCGACGGCATGCGACTCTCCGCGACCGCCGACACCTCTCGCATCGAGGGCGTGCTCACACTCGCGCTCGACTGACCCCGCCCCGCCCGCCCCGCCCGCCCCGCAACGCCGACGTCATTTCTGGGCTGTCATGGTCGCCCGGAACTGACGTTCACCTTTCCCCGGGCCGAGGCGGGAGGGAGAGCCGCGGTGCCATCCCGATCTCCATCGGTTTCGCGTGATCCGCGGACGGCGGCGACCGAGGGCCGGACGGATGACCGGTTGCGGCGAGCGCCGCGCGGCGTCTGCGGGCCCCGGCGAGCAGCTGCGGGAGAGGGTCGACGGGCCGGGAGTCCTTCGAGACCCTCCAGCCGCCGACCCAGATCTCGAAGTGAAGGTGCGGAGCGCTCGAGCGCCCGGTCGAGCCCACGGAGCACAGCCGCGCGCCGGCGGCCACCGGCTGGCCGGGGACGACCACCGGGCTCCTCGCCTGGCAGTGGGCGAAGAAGAACGACCGTCCATCGCTGGCGTCCACGACGACGTACCAACCGGCGCCCTCCTCCTGGACGTCGACGAAGCGCACGACGCCGGGGACGGGCGCGACGACCGGCGTCCCCTCCGCGGCCATGACGTCCTGTCCCTGGTGGGCGTGCGTGCCGCGCTCGGCGCCG
>JBFIDS010000541.1:0-2751 GCA_041603715.1 Paraconexibacter sp.
GAGGAGCCGGCAATGCGCACGCCGCAGGACCGTCTGCGTCCCGCGTTCTCCTCCGAGGCCGATGCGTCGGCCCAGGCACCCCCGCGGGCGGAGCCGCCCCGCGACCTCGTCCCGCCCCCGATGCCCGTCGACCACGACCCGTACAGCCGGGCCGGAGGTCCGTCCTGGGCGAGTGCGCAGCCCATCATCCAGCCCGTCATCCGCGTCGTCGGCGTCGGCGGCGCGGGCGTCAACGCGGTCAACCGGATGGTCGAGGCGGAGGTCGCCGGCGTCGAGTTCATCGCGGTGAACACCGACGTCCAGTCGCTCCAGCAGTCCGAGGCGGACATCACGCTGCACATCGGCCCGCAGATCACCCGCGGCCTGGGGGCCGGGTCCGACCCCGAGCTCGGGCGGGCCTCGGCGATGGAGGAGTACGACAAGGTCAAGGCGCTCCTCAAGGGCTCCGACATGGTCTTCATCGCGGCCGGCGCCGGAGGCGGCACCGGGACCGGGGCCGCGCCGATCGTCGCCCGCATCGCGCGGGAGGTCGGCGCGCTCACCGTCGGGATCGTCACGAAGCCCTTCGGCTTCGAGGGCAACCGCCGGATGGCGGCCGCGGAGGCGGGCGTGCAGTCGCTCGCCGACGAGGTCGACACGCTCATCGTCGTGCCGAACAACCGACTCCTCACCGTGCTCGACAAGCGCACGTCGATGATGGAGGCGTTCCGCGTCGCCGACGACGTGCTCCGCCAGGGCGTCCAGGGGATCAGCGACCTCGTCACGCTGCCGGGCCTCATCAACCTCGACTTCGCCGACGTGCGGACGATCATGTCGGAGGCGGGCAACGCCCTCCTCGGGATCGGCATGGGCGACGGTGACGACCGCGCGGTCGAGGCGGCCCAGCAGGCCGTGTCCTCGCCGCTGCTCGAGACGAGCATGGAGGGCGCACGCAAGATCCTCCTGTCGATCACCGCGGGGCGCGACCTGTCCCTGTGGGAGGTCAACGAGGCGGCGAAGGCCGTCGCGGAGGCCGCGCACCCCGAGGCGAACATCATCTTCGGCGCGATGGTCGACGAGAAGCTCGAGGACCAGGTCTGGGTCACGGTCGTCGCGACCGGGTTCGGCGAGGGATCCTCGCGCCCGGCCGCGCGTCGTCCGCTCGAGGAGCCCAAGGGCGAGCCGCGCGTCGAGCGCCGCACCGCCCCGTCCGCGCCTGCGCGGTCGTCGGGTTCGCGGCAGCAGCCGTCACGGAAGTCGGGGCTCGGGGTCACCGAGCTCGACGTTCCGGAGTTCATCCCGCGTGGCTAGCTTCGCGCGCGGGACGAAGGTCTCCTGAGGGGGAGAGACAGGGTGGGCGGCGCGACGCCGAACCGCGGCGTCGTCGCCGCCGGCCACCCAGTCAGCGCGCAGGCCGGAGCCGACGTGCTTCGGGCCGGGGGCAACGCCGTCGACGCCGCCCTCGCCTCGATGCTCACGTCGTTCACCACGGAGCCGCTCCTCACCGGGCCCGGGGCCGGCGGCTACATGCTCGTCGCGGGCCCGTCCGGGGACCCCGTCCTCCTCGACTTCTTCGTCGCGGCCCCGGGGCTTGGCGGGGACGGGACCGTGCGCGCCGACCTTCTTCCCGTCGATGTGTCGTTCGGCGACGCGTCGCAGACGTTCAACGTCGGCCCCGCGTCGGTGGGCGCGTGGGGCAACCCGGCCGGGATCTGCGCCGCCGCGGCACGCTGGGCCACGGTGCCCCTCGACGAGCTCGCCCGCCCCGCGGCGGCCCTCGCCCGGACGGGCGTGCCGCTCAACACGCCTCAGGCCTACGTCGCGGAGATCCTCGAGGGGATCCTCGTCACGACGCCGGAGATCGCCGCGCTGTTCGCGCCCGGGGGCCGGGTGCTGCGGGCCGGGGACGTCTTCCGCTCGGCCGATCTCGCGGACGCCATCGAGCGCCTCGGCGAGGAGGGCGCGGCGCCGTTCTACACGGGCGAGATCGCCGACGCCGTCGTCGGCTGGCTCGCCGAGCGCGGTGGTGTCCTCACGCACGAGGACCTCGGCGCCTACCGGGCGATCCCGCGCGAGCCCGTCCAGGTCTCCTACCGCGGACGCATGATCGCGACGAACCCGCCGCCGTCGGCGGGGGGTGTGCTCATCGCGATCGCCCTCGCCCTTCTCGATCGCGACGAGGCCGACGGACCGTCGGGCGCGCCGTCGGTGCAGCGGCTCGTCGCCGTGATGGAGGAGGTGCAGGCGGGGCGCACCCCGGAGTTCGTCGCCGGCCTCGACGAGCCGGGCGCGGCGGAGCGCATCCTCGCGGCGCGCCTGGGGTCCACCACGCACGTCTCGGTCCTCGACGCCGGCGGGCTCGCGTGCGCGGTGACGTGCACGAACGGTGAGGGGTCCGGGGTCGTCGTGCCGGGGACCGGCATGCACCCGAACAACATGATGGGGGAGGAGGACCTCAACCCGCTCGGCTTCCACGCGTTCCCCCCGGGGCGCCGGATGCCGTCGATGATGGCGCCCACGGTCGTGCGCGGCGAGGGCGGCGTCGAGCTCGTCGTCGGCAGCGCGGGGTCCAACCGGATCCGCTCGGCGATCCTCCAGACGATCGTGGGGGTCGTGGACCGCGGCCTTCGCGCGCAGGACGCCGTGGTCGCGCCGCGCGTCCACTTCGAGAACGGCGTCGTCTACGTCGACCCCGGGATCGAGCTCGACGCGCTGCGCGCCGAGGGACGGCGGATCGCGCCGTTCCGCGGGCTCAACCTGTTTTTCGGCGGC
>JBFIDS010000542.1:0-2735 GCA_041603715.1 Paraconexibacter sp.
CCACGTCGGCTCGATGGAGCGCAACCTCAACATCATGCGCGCCCTCGAGGTCAACGGCCGCATCGAGGCGGTCCGCGCCTCCACCGGCGGCTCGGTCGAGGTCCTCTTCCGTACGATCGCCGAGCAGGTCGCGCTCGCCCGCAACGAGATGGCCGGCTTCGCGAGCGTCGGCCGGCTCGCCGAGCAGCGCGAGGCGGGCGCGGAGCGACGGCTCGTCGAGGACGTCGAGCGGCTCGGCCGCCACGTCGCGGCCCTCGGTCAGGCCGCGTGAGAGCCGCGTGCCCATGACGCGCGAGCGCCACGACGCGATCGTCGCCGCGGGTCATCGCATGTACGAGTGCGCCGGCGCGCCCGAGGGGGGATAGTGGTTTCCATGGGATCCGCTCGGGCCGCCCGCCGTCACGGGCCGATCGCTGGCACGGCGGCCCCCGCCGACGCGGGCACCGCGTCCGAGGTCTCGCTCGCGCTGCTCGACAGCGCACCCGACGCCGTGCTCGGCATCGACGCCGAGGGCCGCGTCCGGCTCGCCAACCCGGCGGCCGCCGACCTGCTCGGCCGCCCCCGGGACGAGCTGTGCGCGACGGCCGCCGCCGACCTCATCCCCGGCCTCCTCGACGAGGACGCCAGCGACCTCTGCGCCCACCACGCCGACGGTCACGAGATCCCCGTCGAGGTGAGCCGGATGCCGCTCCCCTCGGAGCACGGCCGGCTGACCGTCTGCATCCTGCGCGACACGACGGAGAGCCGTCGCGTCGAGGCCGAGCTGCGCGTGAGCCGCCGCCGGCTCGCCGAGGCCGAGCAGCTCGCGCGCGTCGGCAGCTGGGAGTGGGACATCTCGGCGAACCGGGTCGAATGGTCCGACCAGCTCTTCCGCATCTACGGCCTCGAGCCGGGGGCCTGCGAGCCGAGCTACGAGGGCTTCCTCTCCTTCGTCCACCCCGACGACCGCGCGGACGTCGACGCCCGCAACCACAAGGCGTTCGCCGACCACCAGCCGTTCGAGGACGTCAAGCGCGTCGTGCGGGCCGACGGCACCGAGATCCTCATGCGCACCCAGGGCGAGGTGATCACGGACGCCGCGGGCGCGCCGGTCCGCATGATCGGCGTGTGCGAGGACGTCACGAGCGAGGAGCGCGCGGCCCGGACGCGATCGGCGCTCGCGTCGATCGTGCAGTCCTCCGGCGACGCGATCTACGCCGTCGACCATCGAGGACGCGTCGTGAGCTGGAACCTGGCCGCCGAGCGGCTCTTCGGCCACTCCGAGACCGACATGCTCGGCCGGTCCCCCGAGTGCCTCGTCCCCGCGGACATCGCCGAGCACGAACGCGCCGCCCTGCAGCGGGTTCTCGCCGGGGACCCCGTGTCGCGCTTCGAGACCCAGCGGCTGCACCGCGACGGGAGCCTCGTCGAGGTCGCGATCACGATCTCGCCGATCGTCGGCACCGGGCCCGTCGGGAGCGCGGGCCCCGGGGTGACCGGAGCGTCGGTGATCGCGCGCGACATCAGCGAGCGCCGTCGGCTCGAGACCCAGCTGCGACAGCTCGCCGACCACGACCGCCTCACCGGGCTCATCAACCGGCGCGGCTTCGAGGAGAAGCTCGTCGAGCGGGTCGCGGACGCCGCGGGGCACGGGGTCGGGGGAGCCGTGCTCGCGATCGACCTCGACAACGTCAAGGACGTCAACGACAGCCACGGGCACGCGACCGGGGATGCCGTCATCCGCGCGGCCGCGCACTGCCTGCGTGAGTGCCTGCGGCCCACCGACGTCGTCGCCCGCCTCGACGGCGACGAGTTCGCGGTCATCCTCCCGCACACGGACGCGGCAGGTGCGCGCCGGATCGCCACGGACCTCCTCGACGCGATCCGCAACCGGACCGTCACGGCCGGCGAGCGCACGCTCCACACGACGGCGAGCATCGGCGTCGCGACCTTCGAGGCCGACCGGCCCGGCGGCGAGAGCGTCCTGCCCGCCGCCTGCCAGGCGCTCTACGCCGCCAAGGAGGCGGGTCGCAACTGCGTCGTCGTCGCGAAGCCCGACGCGGCCGGGCGCGCGCAGCCCGGGCTCGGGCAGCAGCTGCGCGACGCGCTCGCGGGCGACGGGCTGTGCCTGCACCTGCAGCCGATCCTCGACCTCTCCAGCGGGACGATCGCCCGCCACGAGGCGCTCGTGCGGATGCGCTCCGCGGAGGGGCTCGTGCCGCCCGCGGCGTTCATCGGGGTCGCAGAGCGGCTCGGGCTCATCCACGCCCTCGACTCCTGGGTGCTGCGATCGTCCATCGCCCTGCTCGCGGCGCACCCCGATCTCGTCCTCGAGGTCAACGTCTCCGGTCGCTCGGTGGGCGACGAGGCGCTCCTCGCCCTCATCGCCCGTGAGCTCGAGGCGGGCGACGTCGAGCCTGCCCGCCTCAACCTCGAGATCACCGAGACCGCCGCGATCGCGAACATGGACGACGCGCGGAGCTTCGCGGACGCGCTGCGGGCGATGGGGTGCAGCTTCGCGCTCGACGACTTCGGCGCCGGCTTCGGCTCGTTCTACTACCTCAAGCACATGCGGGCCGACATCCTCAAGATCGACGGGGACTTCATCGCCGGCCCGCGCAGCCAGATCGATGAGCTCGTGATCCAGTCGATCGTCCGGATCGCGCGGGAGCTCGGCAAGCACACGGTCGCCGAGTACGTCGACGACGAGGAGACCGTCCGCGCGCTGCGCGAGTGGGGCGTCGACTTCGCCCAGG
>JBFIDS010000543.1:0-2734 GCA_041603715.1 Paraconexibacter sp.
ATCGTCCTCGGCCCCTTCGGCGATGTCGTCGCCTACGCAGGGGGCGAGCTCTACCTGTCCTGGTACCCGGCGGGGATGCGCACGACGTCGTCGGACCTCGACCCGCCCCCCGTACGGGCGCGCGACCGGGCCGACGACGACAGGCTGCGCCGCGAGACGCATGCGGGCCTCGTGCGGACCGTGCGCGGGCTCGAGGCGGTGTCCTTCGAGGACTCGCGCGTCGGCGGCGGCGTCATCGTCGCCTGGGGGCGCACCGACATCGACGACCACTCCAGCGGGCTGCACGAGCGGTGGCGGATCGGGGCGACGTCGACGGGCCGCTACCACTCGATCGACACCGGGAAGCTCACGACCGCGCCGCTGTTCGCGAAGACCGTCGCCGATCGGGTCCTCGCGACATGACAACGGTCACCGTCGGCGTCCCGGTCCATCGCGGCGCGCGGTTCGTCGGTGAGGCGCTCGCCTCCCTTCGCGACCAGACCCACACCGACATCGAGGTCGTCATCTCGCTCGACGGGCCAGACCAGGACTCGGCCGCGGCCTGTGCGCCGTTCGTCGAGCAGGACCGTCGCGTCCGTCTCGTGACGCAGCCCGAGCGCGTCGGATGGGCCGCGAACGTCTCGTGGCTCATGGCCGAGGCGCGGACGCCGTTCTTCTGCCACCTTCCGCAGGACGACGTGCTCGACCCGCGCTACGTCGAGACCCTCCTCGCGCACGCCGTCGCGGCGCCCGACGCCGCGGTCGTCTTCTGCGACATTCAGGCGTTCGGGACGTGGTCGGAGACCCTCGTGGCTCCGACCGTCTCGGGCGGCCCGCTCGCGCGGCAGCTCGCCCTTCTCGTCGAGCACGTCGCGGCGGTCGGTTTCCGCGGGCTCGTCCGCGCCGACGCGCTGCGGGAGGCGGGGCCGGTGCCGCGCAACCCCATGGGCGACTTCTCGAGCGACCTCACCTGGCTCGCCGCCGCCGCCCGCTGGGGCGACCTCGTCCGTGTCCCTGAGGTGCTCTACCGCAAGCGCTACCACGACGCCAACGAGCACACGACGTGGCGGACCTGGCCGCTGGAGGACCGGGTCAGCGCGTGGGCCCACCACTGCGCGGGGATGCTTCGCGAGGCGCTCACCGCCCACGCGACGCCTCGCGAGCAGCGCCTCCTCTGGCTCGCCGCCGTGCACCGGCTCACCGCGCCCCAGCTCGCGGGGAACTACCTCTCGCTCGATGACGAGGTGCCCGAACTGCGCGCCGCCTTCCTCGAGGCGATCGAGCCGCTCGACGTCCCGGGCCGCCTGGGGGCGGACCGGGAGAGCCTGCTGGAGTGGGCGCGCGCTGCCGGGTGGCCCGCGTCCGGCGCTACTTCGACGCGAGCGTCGCCTTCTCGATGACGATCGGCGCGAGCGGGACGTCGCCGGGACCGACCTGGGCCGACTCGATGCGCTCGACGGCCTCGATGCCCTTCGTCACCTCGCCGAGCACGGCGTACTCGGGCGGCAGGCCCGCGTCGTCGCCGCTCACCACGAAGAACTGGCTCCCGGACGTGCCCGGGTCCTCGATCTGCGTCTTCGCCATCGCGACGACGCCCTTCGTGTAGGTCGCGGAGCTGCTCGGCGCCTCGGTCACGCTGTATCCGGGGCCGCCGTTGCCGGTCCCGAGCGGATCGCCGCCCTGGATGACGAACCCGGGGACGATCCGGTGGAACGTGAGGCCGTCGTAGAAGCCGTCCTTCACGAGTGCGGCGATCGAGGCGCTCGTCTTCGGCGAGCCCTTCACGTCGAGGGTCACCTCGAAGTCGCCGCAGTTCGTCGAGAAGGTGATGACGTGGGTCTTCGACGGGTCGAGCTCGTCGTCGGGGGCGTCCAGCGACTGGGCGCCCTTCGGCTCCGGGGCCTCGACGGCCTCGCAGCCCTCCGGCAGGCCCGCGACGGGCTCGGTCCCGCCTTCGGTGGCGGGTTCCTCGGCGGGCGCGGCTGCCGCTGTCGTCGTGCCGGCGGCGGCGCTGTCGTCGGAGCCCTCGTCGTCTCCACAGGCGGAGAGGGCGAGGGCCGGGATGAGGAGGGCGAGGAGGGCGAGGCGGTTCATCCGCGGGACGATACTGTCCGCCGCCGTGTCGCTCGCCGCTCTCATGACGTCCTACGACCACGTGCTGCTCGATCTCGACGGGTGCGTACGGGTCGGCCGCGAGCCGACCCCGCGGGCGGTCGAGGCGATCGACGCGCTGCGGGCGGCGGGCAAGGGCGTCGCGTTCGTCACCAACGACTCGGCGCTCGCCCCGGAGGAGGTCGTGCGGCAGCTCTGGTCGATGGGCGTGCGGGCCTCGGTCGACGAGGTCGTCACCGTCGGCGGCGCGATCCAGCACCTCCTCGCCGTCACGCCCGCCTGGCGCACGGCGTTCGTCATCGGGCAGGAGCCGATCTGGCGCCACGTCCAGGACGCGGGCACCCGGGTCGTCAACGACACCGAACTCGCCGCCCGGGCCGACGTCGTCGTCGCGTGCGGCCACCCGGGGTTCGACTACGCCGAGCTGCGCACCGCGACGCAGGCACTGCTCGCGGGCGCGGCGCTCGTGGCCGGCGGCCGGGACCGGACGTTCCCGATGCCGGACGGCGCCTGGCCCGGGTCCGGCGCGGTCGTCGCGGCGCTCGAGTGGGCGGCCGGGGTCGAGGCCGTCTCGGTCGGCAAGCCGGACGCCCAGATGTTCCGCACGGCGCTCGACCGACTCGGCGGCGGCCGGGCGCTCGTC
>JBFIDS010000544.1:0-2711 GCA_041603715.1 Paraconexibacter sp.
GATGCGTGTGGTCGGCCATCCCGGCGCAGCGTAGTGTCCGCGCCATGACCGATGTGATCGTCGTTGGCGCCGGCATGGCGGGCCTCACGGCGGCCGAGGCCCTCCTTCGCGAGGGCTGTCGCGTCCAGGTCCTCGAGGCGCGCGACCGGGTGGGCGGCCGGCTGCGCAACCACGCGCTCGCCGACGGGAGCGTCGTCGAGGTCGGCGGGCAGTGGCTCGGACCGACCCAGCACCGCGCGAACGCTCTCGCGCGCCGGCTCGGGCTCGCGCTGCACCCGACACACAGCGACGGCGAGCACCTCGTCGAGCCCGGGGGCGGCGTGACGCGCTACCGCGGGGACATCCCGCGGATCAACCCGGCCGTCCTCGCCGACGTCGGCGTCGCGATGGCGCGCCTGAACCGGATGGCGAGGACGGTCCCCGCCGCCGCGCCGTGGACCGCACCGCGCGCCGACCGCTGGGACGCCCGGACCTTCGAGGACTGGATCACCCGCAATGTCGCGACGCCGACCGGTCGCGAGATGCTGCGGCTCACGTGCGCGGCCGTCTGGGCCTGTGAGCCGCGCGATGTCTCGCTCCTCCACGTCCTCTTCTACACGCGCTCGGCGGGGAACCTCGAGGCCCTCGTGGGCACCCGTGGCGGCGCCCAGCAGGACCGTGTCGTCGGCGGCTCCGCGCTTCTCGCCACCCGCCTGCACGACGCCCTCCCCGACGGGACCGTGACGCTCGGGGCGCCGGTCTCCGTGATCTCCCAGGACTCCGACGGGGTCGAGGTCGAGTCCGCCACCGGTGTGCACCGCGCCGATCGTGTCGTCGTCGCCCTGTCGCCCGCGTTGGCCGGCCGCATCGCGTACTCCCCCGACCTGCCGGCCGCCCGTGACGCGCTCACCCAGCGCACGCCCAACGGGTCGGTCATCAAGTGCATGGCGGTCTACGACCGGCCGTTCTGGCGAGGCGAGGGCCTCAGCGGCCAGGCGGTCTCGCTCACCGGGCCCGCCCGCGTCGTGTTCGACAACAGCCCGCACGGATCCGACCACGGGGTCCTGCTCGGGTTCCTCGAGGGCCGCGACGCGCGCACGTTCAGCGCCCGCACGGCCGCCGAGCGCCGGGCGGCGGTCGTCGCCGGCTTCGCCCGGCTGTTCGGCCCGCGCGCGGCCGAGCCGGTCGACTACGTCGACGTCGACTGGTCGGCGGAGCGCTTCACGCGCGGATGCTACGGCGGGCACCTGCCGCCCGGCGCCTGGACGGCGTTCGGGCCGGCGCTCACCGCACCGGTCGGGCGCGTCCACTGGGCGGGGACGGAGACCGCGACGACGTGGAGCGGGTACATCGACGGGGCGATCGAGTCGGGCGAGCGCGTGGCGGGCGAGGTGCTGCGGGCGGGCTGACGCACGGCCGCGCACCCACCGGGGTCGGCCACCGCCGATAGCCTGCGCAGCGATGAGCCCCGGCCCCAGCGACGTGCCGCAGGTCCCGCCGCGCCGGCGCATGACGGCGGACGCCCGCCGCACGCAGCTGCTCGAGACCGCACGCGAGGTGTTCCTGCAGCAGGGCTTCGACGGCACGACCGTCCGGGACATCAGCGAGGCAGCCGGGGTGAACATCGCCCTGCTCTACCGCCACTTCGACTCCAAGGAGATCCTGTTCGAGGAGGCGATCTGGCAGCCGCTCGTCGAGACGCTCGACGACTTCGTCACCCTCGCCGGCGAGGCGACGCGGTACGCGGGTCGGGATGACGTGCAGCGGGCGATCGTCGGCCAGCTCATGCGGCAGCTCCTCGACGCGATGCTCGAGATCACCCCGCTCCTCGGGATCGTCCTCTTCTCGCCGCGCGGGCGCGACTTCTACCGCGACCGCTTCGCCCCCGCCATCGGCCTGATCACCACGGCGGCCGACGCGGCGAAGCCCCACTGGGAGCACCGCGAGTACGACACCGACACGCTCTCGATGATCATCATCGGGAAGTGCTTCATGTACGGACTGCGGACCGCGTTCGACGGCGAGCCGTTCGACCCCGACGCGGTCTCCATCGAGCTGACGACGCTCATCTTCGACGGCCTCGCCGCTCACTGAGCCGACGATGCGACGGGCGCCGCGCGCTCGACCCTGACCTCGAAGGACTCCACGGGGAACCGCGCCAGCAGCCGCTGCATCCGCCGCATCGTGCCCGGGAAGACCGACGCGTTGTGCCCCTTCGCGTCGAGGTAGTAGCTCGTACAGCCGCCCGCGTTCCACGCGCTGCGCGCAGGCCGGGCGTCGACGTCGGCCTTGTCGGCGTCCTGCGCCTCCTGGCGGACGTCGAACGACGACCAGCCTCCGGCGCGCATCGCGCGCATCGCCCCGACGAGGTAACGCAGCTGGGCGTCGAGCATGACGAATGCCGACGCGCTCCCGATGTTGGGCCCGAAGAGGACGAAGGCGTTCGGGAACCCGGCGACCGATGTGCCCCGGAAGGCGCGCGGGCTGCCGTCCCACGTCCACACGACCTGGCGCGCCGCCCGCTGGAGCACCGGGAGGCGCCGCATGAGGGCGCGCCGACGCGGCCCGATGCGCCAGTCGGGCTTCGGCATGACCCACGGCGGCGTGCGCTGGAAGACCGTGAGCTGCCCGACCTGCGGCTGGATGCGCGGGACGAACTGAGCCGCGGACGCGCCCGTGCCGATGACCGCGACCCGTTCTCCGCGGAGGTCGTGGTCGTGGTCCCAGCGCGA
>JBFIDS010000545.1:0-2711 GCA_041603715.1 Paraconexibacter sp.
CGGGAGCGGGGGCCGGAGCGGGAGCGGGGGCCGGAGCGGGCGCAGGGACGGGAGCGGGATCGGACACCGGCACGGGTGCCGGCGCGGGCTCGGGGTCCGGCTGGCTCGCCGCCGCGACGGCCTCGACGAACGCCGCCGCGTCGAGCGCCCCGCCGGAGACGGTCACGCCCGCGAGCGCGACCGTGGATCGCGCCGAAGCGCCGAGCGCCTGCGCCATCGCGAACGCGGTCACGTCCGGATCGGCGGCGACCGCGAGCGCCGCCGCACCAGCCACGTGGGGCGCCGCCATGCTCGTCCCGCTCCAGTACTCGAGAGAGCCGCCGGGCACGTAGGAGCGCACGTCGACGCCGGGGGCCGCGAGATCCACCGCGACCGCACCCCGGTTCGAGAATCCGGCGAGCAGGCCGGTGTTGTCGTGCGCGGCGACGCACACGATGTTCGCGAGGTCGTAGGAGCACGGGTACTGGGGCGAGACGTCGACGTCGAGGCCGTCGTTCCCCGCCGCCGCGACGAGGAGGACGTCGGGATGTCGCGCGATCGCGTCGCGGAGGTAGCTGCTCGCGCTCGGCCCGCCGAGGCTCGCGTTGACGACCCGGGCCCCGGCGGCCGCCGCGTACTCGAACCCGTCGGCGATGTCGCTCGTCCACCCCGAACCGCTTGCGTCGAGGACCTTCGCCGTGAGGAGCCGCGCCCCCGGCGCCACCCCCGCGATGCCGATCCCGTTGTCCGCCGCGGCGAGGATCGTGCCGGCGACGTGGGTCCCGTGGCCGTTGTCGTCGCTCACGTCGGCATCCGGACCGGTGAAGTCCCAGCCCCGCACGTCGTCGACGTGCCCGTTGGCGTCGTCGTCGATCCCGTTGCCCGCGGTCTCGCCGGGGTTGGCCCACAGGTTCGGGGCGAGGTCGGTCGTCGCGAGCGCCGTCCCGGAGTCCAGGACCGCGACGAGCGCTCCGTCACCGCGCGTCACGTCCCAGGCGTCGAGCACACGCACGTCCTGCCCGAGAAGGCCCGTCCACCCGAGGATCGTCTGGCCGAGGTTGCGAAGCCCCCACAGGGAGCCGAACGCGGGGTCGTTCGGGGCGGCGGCGGTCGTCCGCATCCGCACATCGGGCTCGACCCGCCGCACCCGCGGATCGCGGGCGAGCGCCGCGCGCGCGGCAGGGTCGGCGAGCACCACCCGAGCACCCTTGCGAGCGAGCGTCCGCACCGTCCGCCCACCGGCGGAGGCGACCGCGGAGACCTGCGAGGAGCGCGTCGCGCGGTCGTCGAACTCGACGATGAGACGCTCCGCCGCGCCCGCGGCCGCGGGCGCGAGCAGGGGCAGGAGGATCGCGGCGAGGACCCCCCGCAGAACCGTGGGGAGCGGGGCGCAGGGGCGGTGGACGGCGGCGGCACGCACGCTGGGGACATCGGCACGTCCGGGCTCTCCCGTTGAGCGAGCGGCGCTTGGGACGGACATGCGTCCGCCGTGCCCTCGACAGCCGCCCGACGGGGAGTTACAGTTGGACAGGTGATGTCACAGCGTCACGATCGACCACCGGGCATCGGCGATCCGCCGTCCGAGCAGGACGACCCCCTCCTCGACGCCGTGCGCGAGTGCGTTCTCGCCGTCGGCGTGCGCCGCACGACCGCGACGGACGTCGCCCGCCGCGCGGGGGTGAGCCGCATGACGCTCTACCGCCGCTTCCCCGACGTGCAGTCGATGATCGCCGCGCTGATGACGCGCGAGTTCACCGGGCTCGTCCGCGACGCGGCCCGAGCCCACGCGTCCCTCTCGCCGGCGCGGGTCCGGATCGCCGCCGGGGCGGTCGAGGGCGCGCAGCGGATCTGCGCCAACCCGCTGTGGCAGCGCATCATCGACGTCGATCCCGAGCTGCTCCTGCCCTACGTGACGCAGCGCCTCGGCGGCGTCCAGGAGGCCGGGCTGGCGATCATCGCGGCACAGCTTCGGGCCGGGCAGGCCGACGGGTCGGTCCGTGACGGCGACCCCGACGAGCTCGCGCGGACGATCGAGCTCGTCCTGCGCGGCCACGTCCTCGCGGCGCGCGCGGTCGACGACACGACCCGTGAGCGGACCGCGCGCGAGCTGCGACGGATGCTCGACGGCTACCTCACCCCCGGCCCCAGCGACGGGAAGCGTCGATGAGCCCTCTTCCCCGTGCGGTCGCCTCGCCGGACCTCGACGCGGCCCGGCGCACCCGCGACCTCGAGGCACTCGCGGACGGGCACGAGGTCGACGTCCTCGTCATCGGCGGCGGCATCACCGGCGTCGGCGTCGCCCTCGACGCGGCCACGCGCGGCCTCAGCGTGGCCCTCCTCGAGCGCCGTGACCTCGCGCACGGCACGTCGCGCTGGTCGACCAAGCTCGTGCACGGCGGCCTGCGGTACCTCGCCAAGGGCGACATCGGCGTGGCCTGGGAGTGCGCGACCGAGCGCGCGCGGATCGCCGAGCGGATCGCGCCGCATCTCGTCCGCGCTCTCCCGTTCACCGTTCCGCTGACGCCCGACGTCTCCCCCGTCGCCGCCCGCCTCACCGCGACCGGCCTGCGCCTCGGCGACGCGATGCGCGCGGCCGCCGGGACGAGCGGCCGTCACCTGCCGCGCACACGTCGCGTGACGGCGGCCGAGGCTCTGCGCTGGACCCCTGCCCTCGACCCCGCCGGACTCCGCGGTGCCTATCTGCACTGGGATGCGCAGCTCGAGGACGACGC
>JBFIDS010000546.1:0-2710 GCA_041603715.1 Paraconexibacter sp.
GGCCGGGGTCGCCGATGTCGGACGCTCGTCGACGGTCCCGGGCGCGTCCGATAACGCGACGGGGGTCGCGGTTCTTCTCGACCTCGCCCGTCGGCTCGCCGTCGCGCCGCCCGCGGGAACCGACGTCGTCCTGCTCTTCCCGGGGACCGAGGAGGCGGGGATGGGCGGGATGCGCGCCGCGCTTGGCCATCCGCTCCTCCTCGACGCCCGGCGGCGGGGTCCCATCACCGTGGTCGGGGTCGACACCCTCGGCAGCGGCACCCCGATCGTCGCCGCGGCGGAGGGCACGATGCGCACGCACCGGTTCGATCCGCGGGCCGTGGACCTCGTGCGCCGGGGGGCCGCGGCGGCCGGCGTCGCGTCGCCCGACCCGTGGCGGATCGGCGGGTGGACCGACCCGATCCTCGCGCAGCACCGAGGGATCCCGTCGACGTGCCTGCTCTCCGTGGCGGACGGTCACTACGCGAACTACCACCTCCCGACCGACACCGCGGACCGGGTCGACTGGGGCTCGGTGCGGGCGTGTGCGCGGATCGTGGCCGGGACGGTCGCCGTCGCCGGGGCGGACGCCGGGCGCGGCGGCGGAAGGGCCCCGGGCGGTCGTCAGTAGTAGTGGCGCCGGCCGCCGACGGCGTGACCGAGCGTCCCGACGATGAAGAGGATCAGTCCGATCACGATCGAGAGGATCCCGATCCCCCACAGGACGGCGAGGTCCGGGAAGAGCACGGCGAGGATGAGGAGGAAGATGCCGAAGCCGATCATGGGGTCCTTGCTGGAGGGGTCGGTCGCGCGGGAGCATCCCCCCGCAGCGGGCCGGTGAAACGGGGACGTACGCCCGGACGACCCTCCGCGGACGGCCCCCGGACGGCGACCGGGGCGCCCTTCTGAACGGCGTCGTACACTCGGGGAGAACGGAATCCGGAGAAGGGGGACGGGATGCGAGGGTGGGGGGCGAAGGGCGGCGCACGGCGCCGGACGGTCGAAGGCTCGGGCGGGCGGGCGGTCCTGCTCGCCCCTCTGGTCGCGCTCGTGCTCGCCGTCCCCGTCGGCCAGGCGGCGTTCGGTCCGCTCAACGACCTCCTCGCACTCGGGAAGGGCGAGGGCCAAGCCGTGGAGCGGGCCGAGACCCAGCGCGGCGACGAGCCGCCCCTTCGCGCGACACCCCAGCTCGACTGCGGGCCGGGCTCCCGCCCCGAGCCCGGGATCCAGGGCCGCGTGCCCGCGGGGTCGGCGAGCGACGGCCTGTGGTGCAACGCACGCATCGTCGGCCGTCACGGTCGCTCCGGTGGCTTCAAGGTCCACCGCTACATCGACGAGGCCGGCCGGGAGTGCGCGTACTACGACACCGCGCTCCTCTACCCGGTCAACGCGCTCAAGCTCGGCGGCGACTCGATCGGCGTCGCGGTGCTCGACATGAGCGACCCGGAGAAGCCCGTGCAGACGGCGACCCTCGACGAGCTCCCGATGCTCTCGCCGCACGAGTCCCTCGTCGTCAACCAGAAGCGCGGCCTCATCGCCGCCGTCCTCGGCAACCCGACGACGTACCCGGGGCTCGTCTCCGTCTACGACGCCAGCGAGGACTGCCGCAAGCCGGTCCTCCAGTCCACCCGTCTCAACGCGCGCGTCGGTCACGAGAGCGGCTTCAGCGAGGACGGCAAGACGTTCTACGCGGCGGGCACGGCGTGGGAGTCGATCACTGCGATCGACATGACGCACCCCCGGGCGCCGAAGGTCCTGTGGCAGGGCCAGGTGACGTCCCACGGGCTCAGCCTCAGCGAGGACGGCAACCGCGCGTACATCGCCGACCCCGACGGGGAGCTCGCGATCCTCGACACGAGCGAGATCCAGGCGCGCAAGGACGACCCGAAGGTCCGCGAGGTGAGCCGGCTCACGTGGGACGAGGCGTCGATCTCCCAGAACGCGATCCCCTTCACGGTGGGCGGCGCGCCGTACGTCCTCGAGTTCGACGAGTACACCGCTGGGACGACCGGGGGCGGCGACCCCGACGCGGTCGGGGCCGGCCGGATCATCGATATCTCCGACGAGCGCAAACCGCGGATGGTGTCGCACATTCGCCTTCAGGTGAACCAGCCGGAGGACCACCGCGCGTCCCGCAGCGACCCGGGCGCCTCGAGCCCCGTCCAGGGCTACGCCGCGCACTACTGCGACCTCGATTCGCGCGTCGACCCGACGGTCGTCGCCTGCTCGTTCATCGCGTCCGGGCTGCGCCTGTTCGACATCACCGACCTCCGCGCGCCGAAGGAGATCGCCTACGTCGTCGCGCCGACGAAGGCGGTCGCCGAGAACTTCGGGATGGCGAGCAGCTTCGCGATGTCCAAGCCGGAGATCGTGCGGGACCGGCGCGAGGTCTGGTACTCCGACGGCGCGAGCGGCTTCTACGTCGTGAGGGTCGCCGACGAGGTCTGGCCCGCAGCGCGCCCCGCGTGCGCCCCGCCCACGCGGAGGTTCGTCCGCCTCGGCGTCCCCAAGGGGGCGAAGGTGCGCACGACGAGCGCGCGGCTCGGGGGCGAGCGCGTGAAGGTCCTGCGTCGCCGCGGACGGCTCGGCGTCATCGTCGACCTCCGGTCGGCGGCCCCGGGGACCGTCCGGCTGTCGGGCGCGATCCGCACGAAGACCGGCCGGGTCGTCCGCACGCGGCGCTCCTACCGCGTCTGCGCCGCGTGATCTGACGCGGGTCCGCCGGCCCGCC
>JBFIDS010000547.1:0-2697 GCA_041603715.1 Paraconexibacter sp.
CCGAGCGCGACCGCGTTGAGGAACTCCGCCTCGGTCACCCAGCCGTACACGTCGACCGCGTCGGCCTGCATGAGCGGGACGATCACGAAGCCACCGCCGTAGGAGAGGGCTCCGACCTTCGCGGACATCCAGGCGAGACCCGGGACCGCGTCGACGCCCGCGGAGGCCGCGAGCGCGCCGAGGGCGGGAAGCGCGACGACCGCCGTCCCGTCCCGGGGGAGGCCGCGGCGCCGGGCCACCTCGAGGCCACCGCAGGCGAGGAGCGCGAGGACGACGAGAGGACCGACGAGGACGGTCGCGGCGGCGCCCACCGCCACGTACCCCGCGGCGCGCGCCACCGCGCCGCCGCGCAGGTGCGCGACGGTCCCGCGGGCGAGGGAGAGCCCGGCATCGAGGACGACGGCGACGACGGCCGCACCCGCCCCGGCCGCGACGCCGCGGACCCAGTCCGGGGGCGCGTCCTGGAGCGAGATCGCCGCGAGCGCGACGAGGAGGACGAGGCCCGGCAGGATGAACGCGAGACCCCCGACGATCGCGCCGCGCAGGCCCGCGACGCGCTGCGCGCAGAAGATCGCGAGCTGGGTGGACGCCGGCCCCGGGAGGAGCCCGCAGGCGGCGTTCGCGTCGGCGAACTCACGCTCGCCGAGCCAGCCGCGACGCACGACGCATAGGTCGTGGAGCAGGGCGACGTGCGCGGGCGGCCCGCCGAAACCGACGCAGCCGAGCCGTCCCCACTCGCGCACGACGACGCTCAGCGGCGCCGACCCGTCGGCGCTCCCGGCCGGTTCGGCGTCCTCGGACGACGGGACCGCCGGCGCCACCTGGTCACCCACGACGGCGGATCGGGAACGGGCCGGACACGGGCGCGGATGCTCGCAGATGCCGCCGCCCGCGAACGTCATTCCTCGGTGGTGATCACGCACCGGAACTGACGCTCACGTTGCGGGCGGCCGCGAACGTCATTCCTCGGTCGTGATGGCGTGCCGGAACTGACGTTCACCTTGGGCCGGGTCGGCGCGGGAGTAGCATCGGTCGCCATGCCCGACGCTTCCGTCACGCTCGATCCGGACGCGCTGCAGCGCGACGCGACCGCCCTGCTGCAGTCGCTCATCCGGTTCAACACCGTCAACCCTCCGGGGAACGAGCGCGCCGCGCAGGAGCACATGGCCGCGATGCTCCGCGACGCCGGGTTCGACGTGACGCTCGTGGGACGCACCGAGGAACGCCCGAACCTCGTCGCCCGCCTGCGGGGCGGGACGGACGGACCGACCCTCTGCCTGCTCTCCCACGTCGACACCGTCCTCGCGAGCCCCGAGGACTGGCAGCACGACCCGTGGTCCGGGGACATCGACGACGACGGGATGCTCTGGGGCCGCGGCGCGCTCGACATGAAGTCGCAGACCGCCGCGGAGGTCGCCGCCGCGCTCGCGCTCGCCCGCTCCGGATGGCGGCCCGCCCACGGCGATCTGCTCGTCTGCGTCGTCGTCGACGAGGAGACCGGCGGTGGCGAGGGCGCGATCTGGATGTGCGACAACCACCCCGACCTCGTCCGCTGCGACGAACTGCTCAACGAGGGCGCCGGCTCGGTCATCCCCTACGACGGCGGTCGCGTCTACGGCGTCTGCATCGCGGAGAAGGGCGTCGCGCGGTTCAAGGTGATCACGGACGGGATCGCCGGCCACGCGTCGATCCCGCGCATGGGCGAGAACGCCCTCCTGAAGATGGCGCCCCTCCTGGAGCGGATGGCGAAGGGCCGCCCGGGGTTCGACCCGACCGACGGACCCCTCGCGATGCTCGATGGGCTCGGTCTGCTCGGGGAGGACGACGACGCCGAAGCGGCGTACGCGGCGCTCGAGGCGAAGGATCCCGTCCTCGCGATGCTCGTCGAGCCGATGCTCGGCGTCACCCTCGTCCCCACGCGCATCACGGCGAGCGAGAAGATCAACGTCATCCCGGCCCGGGCGGAGCTCAAGGTCGACTGCCGCGTGCCGCCGGGCCTCGAGCAGGCGGACGCCGAGCGCCGCATCCACGAGATCCTCGGCGGCGAGGGGTACCGGATCGAGTTCACCGAGAACGTCGTCGGGAACGCCTCGCCCGTCGAGTCCCCGCTCATGGACAGCATCCGCGGATGGCTCGAGCGCGAGGATCCAGGAGCGCGCGTCGTCCCCACCATCCTCCCGGGGTTCACCGACTCGCGCACGTTCCGCGCCGCGTTCCCGGCCTGCACGGCGTACGGCTTCTTCCCCCACCGCCACATGACGCTCTACGAGACCGCCCCGCTCATCCATTCCGCCGACGAGCGGATCGACGTGCGCGACCTCGGCTTCGCGACGCGCGCCTTCGCCGACATCACGCTGGACCGGCTCGGATGAGCGCCGCCGGGACGACGGCGGACGGCGCCGCCACCGACACCGCACCGGAGGCACCGAAGCTCCGGCTCGGCGGGATGGCCCTGCGCAACGGGCTCCTCGTCCACGGCCCGACGCACTGGGCCGCCGCGGTCCGCCGGGACGACGGAACGATCGGGGTCGCGAGCGGACGCAAGCCCCGCCTGCGCGGACCGGTGGAGAGCGTGCCCGGGGCCCGCGGCGTCGTCCGCATGGGCGAGGCGCTGCTCGTCATCCCGCTCGTCAAGCGTGCCCTGCCGCAGGCGCAGCTCCCGTTCCAGGACGCAACGATCCTCGCGGCGATGGGCGG
>JBFIDS010000548.1:0-2694 GCA_041603715.1 Paraconexibacter sp.
CGGCGCCCGCCTTCCTCGCCGATCGGGTGCGAGCCCGGTACGACGTCCCCGGTGTGCTCGCCGCGGCTGCCGCCCCCCTCGGGCAGGAGCTCGCATGGGACGCCGTCGTCCTCTGGTGCCCGACGCGACGGCCGGGGATGCTCGAGTGCGTCGGTGCCTGGGTCGAGCGCGACGAGCTCGGCGCCTTCGAGACCGCGTCGTGGCAGGCGCGCCCGCGGGTGGGCGTGGGAGCGACCGGCGCCGCGGCGGCCGCGTCGGGGCCCGCGTGGGCGACGTGCGACCCCACCGCCGAATGTCCGCGCCTGCGGGCTGCGGCTCGCGCCGGCCTGCGCAGCGTCGTGCTCGTGCCGCTCCGCGATGATGCGGGTGTGCTCCTCGGCGTGCTCGAGGCGTTCGCGACCGCGGCGGTGATCCCCGAGCCGATGCTCGACGAGCTGCTCGTCGCAACCCAGCTTCTGCGACAGCTCGCGATCGATGCGATCGACAGCGACGGCCGGGCCCACCGCGCCGCGCACGAGCGCCTCACCCGCGAGCGCGCGGCCGGCCCGACCCCTGCCCCGAGGGCGACCAGCGCACCCCCGCCGCTCGCAGCGGGCCGCCGCGTGTGAGGACGACGCGGCGGGGCCCGACGCGAGGGACGATCGGCTGCGCCGCGCGTCGGGCCCCGATCGCCGCCCGGGCGGCGTCGCTGAGCCACGACCCCTGCGCCGGGCCCGCACTCGCCAGGATCGCGGGGGCGTGCCGTCGCGACCCGGGACCTGCAATCGGGCCGGGCGAACGGGAGCCTCGCGAGGTTAGGGTGTCGCCATGATGCGAGAGGTCGCCGACGGCGTCAGGCTCATCACGGGGTTCCCCTCCTACGCGATCAACTGCTGGCTCGTGGGCGACGTGCTCGTCGACGCGATGACACGGCTCGACGCGCGGCGGATCCTCAAGGCGTGCCGCGGCAACGAGGTGAGCGCGCACCTCGCAACCCACGCCCATCCCGACCACGTCGGGGCGAGCCACACCGTCTGCGAGGCGCTCGACATCCCGTTCTGGTGCCACCCGGACGACCGTGCCGCGTGCGAGGACACCTCCGAGATCGAGCGCCGGCAGCCGAAGGCGCTCATCAACACGGTCTTCGCGAAGATCATGCTCGGCCCCGGTCATCCGATCGACCGCGAGGTCGTCGAGGGGGACGAGGTGGCGGGCTTCACCGTCCTGCACGTCCCCGGTCATAGCGCCGGACACGTCGCGCTCTTCCGGGAGAGCGACGGCGTCCTCGTCCTCGGGGACGTCCTCAACAACCAGCATCCGATCCTCGGCTTCCCCCGCGGACTGCGCCTGCCGCTGGACACGTTCACGCCGGACCCGGTGACCAACCGGCTCTCGGCCAAGCGCCTCGGCGAGCTGGGCGCGCGCACCGTCCTGTTCGGCCACGGGCGCCCCGAGACCGACGGCGGGCGCTTCCGCGAATTCTGCGCGACGTTGTAGCGGCCCGGCGTCACCCGCGGCGCGTGGGCTGCCGCCTGCGCGCCGCCCGGAGGCCCGAGGCCTGCGCCGCGCTGTCGCTCGTCGCCCCGGTCGCCACGTGACCGCAGGCCGGGGTCCGTGACGAACCCACACAGGGGGTGGCCAACGTCACGGACCCCCGGGCCGACCGGCGACCCGGCGCGCGCGCGCCGGTCATCCGTCGTACCGTGACCGCCATCGTGAGCACGCCGTCGCGGCCGCATCCCTCGCCTCCGTCCGTCGAGGGGCTCGCCCATGTCGGGACGGTGTCGTTCCTCGCCGGCCGGGTGACGCCGGTCGGCGCGTTCTGGGTCTCGCTCGCCGGGGGCATCGCCCTGGCGCGGATCGGCGCCCGCACCGGGGCGCGCGGTGGCTATGGCGCCTCGCTCGCGACGATGACCGAGACCGTCGCGGTGATGGGTCCCGCACGGATCAGCGGGCCGATGACGCAGGCGCTCAGCGCCCCGCTGCTCGGGGCGATGCACGCCCGCGGACGCGCCGCGCTCGCGTTGTTCACGGCGTGTCTCACGATCCGGCTCACGCACTACGCGGTGCTCACGGCCTTCTTCCTGGTGGTCGTCGTCGGCGGGATCGACGCGTACGTCGACTCCTACGACCGCATCGTCGAGCTCACCGGCGGGCTGCTGCCGACCGGGACCGCGCCCGCGGTCGGCCTCGCCCTCCTCACCAACTTCGCGGGTGCCGTCGTCTTCTCCGCCGTCCAGGTCGTCGTCTACCGTCGCGCGCTCGCCGAGGAGGACCGCACGCCACGGTCGGTGGCGCCGCGTGGGGAGCCCCCGGCCGAGCGGTCGGGACGTCCGGTCGTCGCCCTGGTCTGGGCGGTGGTGGCGTCGTGGGTGGTCATGCTCGCGCTCCCCACGTGGCCGGTCCTCGCCGCCGTCGCCGTCACGGTGCTCGGCGGGACCCTCGTCGCGGGCCGCTCCCGCCGCCGGGCCATGCGGATCGGGGCGGGGCTCGGCGTCGTGCTCGCGCTCGGGGCGCTCGGCCCGGGTGTCCTGGGGGCGGTCGCCTTCGACGACGCCGCCCGGCGGGCGCTGCGCGTGTTGCTCCTCGTCACCTCGGCCTCGCTCGTGCAGGCGATCGCCGGACCCGACGGAGTGCGTCGGCTCGCCGCGGGCGCGCTGTACGCGCTGCGTCGCGTGCCGACCACGCAGGAGGCCGCCGCGCTCGCGCCGGTGC
>JBFIDS010000549.1:0-2694 GCA_041603715.1 Paraconexibacter sp.
CCCGTCCCGCGCCGGCGGCCGCCAAGAACGGCCGCGCGCGCACCCCGCGGTCCGCCGCGCCGAAGCCGACCCCCGCGAAGAGCCCGAAGAAGAAGCCGGCGAAGGCCGCGGCCTGAGCCGGGCCGCCGCGGCCCGTCGCGGGCGCCGGGCGCGGCCGGATCGGCGCTCAGTCCTCGCCGAGCGCCTCGGCGATGCGCACCCGGGCGGCGTCGCGCAGGTCCTGCGGCGATCCGTACGCGGCCGGGTCCATCGGCTCGAGGATCTCGACGTGGGCATCGACGTGGTCGCGCAGGACCATGCCGTGCTTCGGGAGCGCCCGGGCGGTGCCGTGGACGGCCACCGGGATGAGCGGCACGCCGTGGCGGACCGAGAGCTCGAACGCACCGTCCTTGAACGGCTGCAGGCGTCCGTCCTTCGTCCGCGTGCCCTCGGGGAAGAACAGGACGGGGCTGCCCGCCTCCAGGAGTCGCGAGCACTCGGCGAGCATCGTGAGAACGCTCGCGCGGTCGCCGCGGACGAGCGGGACGTAGCCGTTGAGCGTCATGTTCCAGCCGATGAAGGGGATCTTGAAGTTCTCGGCCTTCGACACCCACTTGAACGGTCGCAGCAGGCCGAACAGCACGAGGATGTCGACGAGCGACGCGTGGTTGGCGACGATGACGGCCCCGCCACGCCACGGGAGGCGCTCACGGCCGCTCACGTGCAGCCGCCACATCGGGTTGAGCGCGACGAAGACGATCGCCCACAGGCACGAGTAGAGATGCAGCACCACGCGGCGGCGGTCGAACGGCGCGGTGAGGACGCGGACGAGCACCGCGACGAGGAAGAAGAACGGTGCGCTCAGGACGATGAGCGTCCAGTAGATCGAGGAGACGAGACGCAGCACGGGCGCCGGCGACCCTAGCGACCGCGGGCCCCGCACGGCCCGCAGGTGGCGCGTGTGCCCCCCGCCCGTCGAGGGGCACGGTCTGGGAGGTTGTGCCGCATGACCGCGGCGCAGGCGAAGCTCTGGCTCCAGAAGGCGCGCTACTACAAGGGCGATCGGCTGCCCTGGCGGCGCGTCCGTCTCCACATGGAGCTCGCCCGCCGCGAGTGCTTCGCCAAGGGCCCGCTGCACGGCGAGGTGCTCCAGATGCTCGACGAGGGCAGGCTGGAGCTCGGGCCCCACGTCCTCTTCGAGCCGGGAGTGTGGCTGACCGGCAGCGGGCAGCTGACGATCGGCGGCGGGACGTTCCTCAACCTCGGCGTCCAGGTCGCCGCGGTCGAGCGGGTCGAGATCGGCGCGCACTGCATGTTCGCCAACGGCTGCCTCGTCACCGACGGCAACCACCGCTTCGACGATCTCGAGCGGCCGGTCCCGTGGCAGGGGTTCACCACGAAGGGACCGACGGTGCTCGGCGACAACGTCTGGTGCGGGGCGAACGTCGTCATCACGAGCGGCGTGACGATCGGCGAGCGCTGCGTGATCGGGGCCAACAGCGTCGTCACGACCGACCTCCCGGCGTTCTCGATCGCCGCGGGGGCTCCCGCGAGGGTCCTCAAGACGATCGAACGTCCCGCCTGAGCTGTCGCGGATCCGGCGCGTGAAACGGTGCTGAGGGCGCGTACTTCGGTACGGTCGGAGGTTCATGGCGCCTGAAGGGAACACCGTCACCGTCACCGGACCGGATCGCGGCACGCTGCTCGCGAACCTCACCGTCCGGTTCGGACGTGTCGACGTCGTGAGCGAGCGTGCCGTGGAGCTCGACGACGGTGAGCGCGGATGGGAGCTCACCGTCCGCCACCGGACGTTCGTCAGCGACCTGCCGCCCGTCGTCGGACCGGTGGACACCGAGCCCCCGGCGGCGACGACGTCCAGCGCTGACGTCAACGGCGGGCCCTCGGTCTTCGACGGATTCCCCGTCCCCGAGGCGCCGTCCGCCCCGGAGCCCGTCGCGGAGGCGCTGCCCGAGGTCGCCGCCGCCGAGCCGCGTCCTCCAGAGCCCCCAGCGGTGGCCGAGGACGACCGTGAGGGGATCGCCCTCGCCGCGCAGGCGTCGGCCCGGGCCGCCGCGATCCGCGAGATCGCCGAACGGGAGGCCGCCGAGCTGCGAACGGCCGCCGAGCGCGACGCCGAGCGGATGCGCTCCGAGGCCGAGCGGTCCACCGCGGAGGAGTGGGAGACGGCCGAGGCCGAGATCGCACGCGTGCGAGCCGACGTCGAAGCCGAGGTCGCCGCCGCCCGTGAGGACGTCGCCCGCCTGCGCAGCGAGGCGGAGGCCGAGGTCACCGCGGCCCGGGAGCGCGCCCAGGCGGCGCTGCCGGAGGCCGGGGCGGAGGCGGAGCGCATCGTCGCCGAGGCGCAGGCGCGCGCGGCCGAGCTCACCGAGAGCGCCCGTGCCGAGGCCGAGGCGCTGCTGGAGGACGCGCGTGCGCAGCGTGCCGCCGCCGAGGAGGACGCCCGCGTCCTGCGCGAGGAGGCGGCCGCGGCGCGGACGCGCGCGACGCAGGAGATCACCGCGCAGCGCGAGGCCCTCGAAGCGGAGCTGACCACCTTGCGCGCCGAGGCGGAGGCCGAGGTCAAGGAGCTCCGGGAGCTCACGACCGACGAGATCGCGGAGTTGCGTGCGTCGGCCGAGCGCGACGCGGCGGAGCTGCGGCGGCCCGCCGAGGAGCAGGCGAAGGAGCTCATCGCGGCGGCCGAGGCGCGCATCG
>JBFIDS010000550.1:0-2692 GCA_041603715.1 Paraconexibacter sp.
CTCGTCGGCACGCTCGCGGAGCCGAGCACGAACCTGCGGTTCGTCCTCGAGCACCTCGACGACCGTGAGAACGCCGTCGAGGAGAACGCGCAGAGCCCGACCGGCCGGGGCTTCACCGGCCTCGAGGCGTTCCTCCAGTACGTCTTCCGCCAGTCGCAGGCGATCAACCTCTACGACGACCGCGGCTACATGCTCAAGCTCGGGATCCTCATCAACGAGTGCACGCAGTACACCGACGCGCAGCACGCGGCCCGCGATCCTGAGCGCACGAAGCGCTGCTCGGCGGCCCTCGGCCCCGGCGGGCCACAGGGCGCATCCACCCGCTCCACGGACGACAGCGCCGGCCGCGGGTCCGAGGGCGAGCGGACGCGCCCCGCCCCCGCCCGGCCCGCGGCACCCGCAGGACCGGCGCCAGCCGCGCCCGCCACGCCGGACTCCGGGCCGAAGCCCCCCGCCCGGCCCACGTCGCCACCCGCCGGCGGCGGCCTCGCACCGGCGATCGAACAGGCCCTCGACTTCCTCCTGCGGCCATGAGCGCGCGCAGCAGAACCCGCTCGGCGTACGCGAACCCGGTGCTCATCGGCGCGACGACCGTGCTCGTCGCCGTCGTCGCGGTGCTCATGGCCTACAACGCGAACAGCGGCCTGCCGTTCGTGCCGACCTTCCAGCTGCGCATCGACACGCCCGACGCCGCTCGGCTCGTCGTCGGCAACGAGGTGCGCGAGGGCGGGGAGCGGATCGGGCAGGTCTCGAACATCGAGCCGATCCCTGCGCCCGGTGAGCGCGGCGGGACGTCGGCGCAGCTCACCGTCCAGCTCGACGAGAAGGCCATCCCGATCCCGGACGACACGACCGCCCTCATCCGCGCGCGCTCGACGCTCGGCCTGAAGTACGTCGAGTTGCGCCGCGGAACCTCCCCGCGCGCGCTCGAGGAGAACGCGGTGATCAGCGTCGCGCCCGCGGGAATCGCCCCTGAGCTCGACGACTTCTTCGACGTCTTCGACGAGCGCACGCGCGACGCGGTGCAGGAGAACCTCACCAACGCCGGGGCCGGCTTCGCCGGACGCGGGCCCGACCTCAACCGGGCGTTCGCCGCCCTCCCCGACCTGCTCGGGGACCTCGCCCCCGTCGCCCGCACCCTCGCGCGCCCGGACACCGGGCTGCGCACGTTCATCGCCGAACTCGCGGACTTCGCGCGGCTGACCGCGCCCGTCGCCGACAGCCTCGCACGGGGCTTCGGCCTCGCCGCCGACACGTTCGACGCCCTCACCCCTCGACCCGGTGCCCTGGAGGAGCTCATCGCCGAGTCGCCTCTGACGCTGGAGGTCGGCATCCGCGAACTGCCCCGTCAGCGTCCGCTCCTCCGCGCGCTCACCTCGATCTCAGGCGACGTGCGCGCGAGTGCGCGTGCGATCCGCGCCGAGGCCCCCGCGATCTCCCGCGCCCTCGCGAGCGGGACGCGCGTCCTGCCGCGCACCCCACCGCTCAGCGACGACCTGCGGACCTCGCTCGTCGCCCTGCGCGGGCTCGCCGCCGCCCCGACGACGAACCAGACGATCGACGGCCTCCGCTCGACGACGGCGACGCTCAACCCGACGCTGCGCTACCTCGGGCCGCACATCACGGTCTGCAACTACTTCAACCTCTTCTGGACCTACCTGGCCGACCACCTGTCGGAGACCGTGCCCAGCGGCACGCTCCAGCGCATCCAGGTGAAGTCGGCCCCGCTCACGCAGGACAACACGCTCGCCGAGTTCGGCGCGACCGCGCCGGCCAACGGCGGCGAGATCTCCGCGGCCGAGCGGACGCTCCTCGGCGACCCCGTCGAGCTGCACGCGCAGCCGTACGGCCGCGCCGTCGACGAGCAGGGCAACGCGGACTGCGAGCAGGGTCAGCGCGGGTACCCCGAACGGCTCGCCGACGAGGCGCCGCCGGAGTTCAAGATCGCCGTCGACCCCCGGACGCCGGGCAGCCAGGGCCCGACCTTCACCGGCCGGCCGCGCGTGCCCGAGGGGCAGACCTTCTCCGCGGAGCCCGACGGCCTCGGACCGAAGGTGACGCCATGAGCCGGCGGCGCCGTGAGCCCAACCTGTTCGCGATCGGCGCGATCGTCCTCGTGATCGGCATCGTCGTCGTCGCGCTCGCGGTGCGCAAGGACATCCCGTTTCTCAACCCACCGCACACGATCAGCGCGGCCTTCCGGGATTCCCAGGGGCTGCGCAACGGGTCGCCCGTGCGCGTGGCGGGCGTGGAGATCGGCAAGGTCACCGACGTCAGCCACCAGGACCCCGGCGCCCGCACCGCGATCGTGGAGATGGAGATCCGCGACAACGGCCGTCCGATCCACTCGGACGCGCGCATGACGATCCGCCCGCGGATCTTCCTCGAGGGCAACTTCTTCGTCGACGTCGAGCCCGGGACGCCGGCGGCGGGCGAGCTCGACTCGGGCTCCGTCGTGCCCGCCGACCAGACCGCGAACGCGGTCCAGTTCGACGAGGTCCTCAAGGCCCTCACCTCACCGGTCCGCGAGGACCTGCGTTCCGTGTTCGCGGAGCTCTTCACGACGCACGCGGCCGGAGGCGGCCACGCGTTCAACCGCTCCCTGCGCTTCCAGCCGGCGGCCTACCGGTTCTCCGCGATCGTCTCCGAGGCGCTACTCGGCGAGCGGGAGGGCGACCTCGGCGACCCCGTC
>JBFIDS010000551.1:0-2685 GCA_041603715.1 Paraconexibacter sp.
CCGCGCGCACGGCGCGGGCCGTCGCAGTCCACGAGCGCGAGGTCCGGGGGCCCGGGCTGCGCGTGCCGCACCTCGCGCCCGGCGATGTGACCGCGCAGCGGGTGACCGGAACCTGGCTCGACGGCCGCGTGCTCCCCGAGCTCGCGCTCGACCCCGCACCGAGCGACGCGCGCGTCGCGGGGTTCCTGCGCCGGGCGGGAGTGGCGGAGGAGACACGCCAACGTCCTGCCAACGCTGCGTAGGCACGATGGCGCCGTGTCAGCGCGCCGATCCCTGTCTGTCGTCGCCGCCGCGGCGGTCGCCCTCACGTTCCCCGCGGTGGCCTCCGCGGGGACGCTCACGATCTCGGGGGGTGTGATGTCGTACGCCGCGGCGCCGGGGGAGGAGAACTCCCTGTCGATCTACGCCGACGACGATCCGGGCGTCCTCAGGGTCGGGGACTCGGTGCCCGTCGTGTTCGGCGAGGGCGCCGCCGGCGTCTGCACCGGTGACGAGTTCGACCAGACGATGGTCTGCCCCCGTCCGACGCGGTTCGTCGCCGACCTCGGGGACGGCAACGACGGCTTCAGCGTCGTCGACCTCGATGACGTCCTCCTCCTGCCGGTGGAGATCGACGGCGGGTCGGGCGACGACAACGTCGGCGGCGGGATCGCCAACGACGTCCTGCGCGGCGGCCCGGGCGCCGACCTCGTCACCGGCTTCAACGGCGACGATCAGCTCTTCGGCGGCGACGGCGACGACCGCCTCGGCGGCCGCAAGGGCAACGACCACCTCGACGGCGGAGCCGGCAACGACAACCTCGTGGACAGCCTCATTGCCGAGGACTCCTACGAGGGCGCCGATACCTACCTCGGGGGGCCGGGGAACGACGACCTGTCGTACTACCTGCGCTTCGACCCGATCCGGGTGACGCTCGACGGCGTCGCGAACGACGGCGGTGCCGGGGAGGGCGACAACGTCGGGGCCGACATCGAGACCATCGGCGGCGGGCAGGGCGACGACGTGCTCATCGGCGACGACGGCCCGCAGCACATGTACGGCTCGGGGGGCAACGATGTGCTTCTCGGGCACGGTGGCGCTGATCGCCTCGACGGCAACGACGGAGCCGATTCGCTGGAGGGCGGGGCGGGTGCCGACCGCCTCGAGGGCGGCTGCCACGACGACCTGCTCGACGGTGGACCGGGGCAGGACGAGCTCCTCGCCGACCACGGGTGCAGCGACCTCTTCGCGCGCGGTGCCCACGACGTGTTGCTCGCCCGCGACGGTGAGCCCGATCTCGTCTTCTGCTCCGGACCCGGGGGCACGATCGCCGACCGCGCGGTCGTCGACGCGGTCGACAACGCCACCCTCACCGGCCCCGGGGCGTGCCGCACCATCGAGGTCGCGGGCGCATCCGGAGGCGGGGGCGGAACACCCGGAGGGTCGAGCGGTCCGGCACCCGGCGGCACGCCGGGGACGCCCGGTGCGCCGGGGTCGACGGCCGTCCCGGCGGGGAAGACGCGCCTGACGATCGGTCCGGTGCGGCTCCTCACCGGCACGGGCCGCGCCGGTCAGGCCCCCGTCGCGCGGATGGAGCTGTTCGCCAGGCCGCCGCGGCTCGCCCTCGGGACGCTCGTCGCCTCGGCGCGGGCGAAGGTCACGGCCGTCGCGACCATGGCGCGCAAGGGCAGCAGGCGTCGTCTCACCGTGGGTCGCGCGACGGTGTCGCTGCAGGCGGGCGGTCACGCGGTCCTGCGCCTTCCCGTGTCCGCGGCGGCGCGCCGGGCGCTCAAGAAACGCAAGCGCGTGTCGGTCCGGGTCGCGGTCACCGTGCGCGACGCCCGCGGGAAGACGGCGAAGAAGACGTCGACCATGTCGGTCGGCGTCGCGACGAAGGCGCCGAAGCGGTCGCGGCCCGCGCCCGGCGTCAGGTGAACGGCAGGGCGACGACGGTCGCCTGGATGTCACCGACGACGACGACATCGCCGGGCTCGGCCTCGCGGCGCAGGAGCGCGAGGGCGCGGGGGCCCGCGTCCGGGTCGTCGACGACGGTTCCGAGGCGGCCGACCTCGCGGCCAGGCGTGCCGTCCGCGGCGGGCGAGAGGTGCACCGGGGTGCCGGGAGCCTCGGCGGCCTCGAGCGCGAGCCCGCGCAGGTGGCGGTTCGGCTTGCCCTTGTAGAAGAGGCGCGCGACCGTCTCCTGCCCGACGTAGCACCCCTTGGTGAAGCTCACGAGGCGCTCGTTGAGGCCCGCCTCCTGCGGGATCGTCGCGTCGTCGAGGTCGACGTCGAACCGCGGGCGCCCGGCGCGCACGCGCACGATGTCGGCGGCCTCCTCGGGGGCGGGGACCGCCCCCGCCGAGATGAGCGCGGCCCGGACGGGCTCGGTGGCCCCGGCCTCGGCGTCGGCGAGCACGTCGGCGCCGAACGCGGTGCGCACGACGCGCACGGCGTGCCCGGCGACCGTCGTCGCGACGTGGGCGTGTTCGGCGTCGGGCGGGACGTCGGCGCCGGCGGCGCGCAGCACGTCGTCGCTCGACGGGCCGACGAGCGCGAACAGGGAACGCTGGACCGTGCGCTTGTGGAGCTCGACCGCGTAGCCGATCGTGGAGCGGCGCAAGAGATCGAACAGGTCCTGAAGGGACACGCGGTCGGTGTCGAGGAGCAGCTCGTCCCCGGTCTCCAGGATCCGCAGCTCCCCGAGCA
>JBFIDS010000552.1:0-2666 GCA_041603715.1 Paraconexibacter sp.
CGGCGAGCGCCGCCGCGCCCCCGGGGTCGGCCGGCCAGTCCTCCAGGGCGGCCGTGCCGGTGGCGGTGGGAACCCACGTGTCGACGCTCGTGAGCCGCCAGCGGCGACGCGGGACGAACTCGAGCAGGCCGGCGGTGAGGAGGCGCTCGCGCTCCGGGATGCCGACCGCGTCGCGGGCGGCCTCGCGCAGTCGGGTCGTCTCGCGCGCGATATCGGGCAGCGGACGCGGTTGGTCGAGACCGAGCCGCCGCGTCGCGAACGCGGCGAGATCGGCGAGGACCGGTGCCGTCCCGGGCGGCAGGTCCGCCGACGGGACGTGCAAGACGGGTCCGGCGGATGCACCACAGAGCGCCGCGTGCCCGTCGGCGACGAGCTCGGCGACGCCGATCTCGAGCACGCGGGTGTGGCCCGGAAGCGTGGCGAGGGCGAGGACGGTCCGGCCCGTCGCGCTCGGGACGACGTCGCCCGATGCCGCGCCCGATCCCATCAGACGGCGGCCGGCTCCCGTCGCGCGGGCCCGGGCTCGATCGTCCAGTCGGCGGGGTCGGGCTCCTGGAGGATCTCGCGGTGGTGCGAGGCCACCCACGGCCACACGCTCGGCACGCCGTCCTTGCCGATGTACCAGGACTGGCAGCCGCTCGTCCAGATCGTGTTCGGCAGCGCCTCCTTCATCTCCGCGTTGAAGCGCTCGGTCGCCTCGGGCGTCGGCTCCATGGTGTCGATCTCACCGGCGCGCCAGCGCTCGATGCAGCGCATCGCGAAGTCGGCCTGCGTCTCGGAGATGGCGAAGAGGGACTGGTTGCCGAACGGGGAGTGGGGCCCGATCAGCGTGAAGACGTTCGGGAAGCCCGGGATCGCGACGGAGCGGTACCCGTAGGGCTCCCTCTCGCCCCAGGCCTCGGACAGCTTCGCGCCGCCGCTGCCGATCAGCTCCATCGGCCGGACGAACATGTGGGCGTCGAACCCGGTCGCGAGCACGATGACGTCCTGCTCGTGGAGGACGCCGTCCTTCGTGCGGATGCCGTTCTTCTCGATCCGCTCGATGCCGGTGTCGACGAGGTCGACGTCCGGGCGCTCGAACAGCCCGTAGAAACCCGTCCCGATGATGAGCCGCTTGCACATCGGCTTGTCCTTCGGCGTGAAGCGCCGGCGCAGCTCGGGGTCGCGGACGCGACGCAGGTGCAGGTGGCACATCGCGGTGATGAACCGCCGCTGCCAGCCAGGCTTCACGACGGCGACGCCGAACGTGCCCTCGGTGGCGATCTGCCAGAAGCGGTAGGTGATCGGCTCGAGCTGCGGGAAGCGCCGCATGATCCACTTGCCCAGCCGGGTGTAGCGGCGGTTGGGCACGGGCCAGATCCACTGCGGCGTGCGCTGGTAGAGCTCGAAGTGGCCGGCGACCCCGGCGAGCCCCTTCGTGATCTGCATGCCGGTCGAGCCGGTGCCGATGACGGCGACGCGGCGGCCCTCGAGCGGGACGGAGTGGTCCCACTCGGCTGAGTGGAACATCGCGCCCTCGAAGTCGGCGATGCCCGGGATATCGGGCTTGCGCGTGTGGACGAGGCCACCGGCGGCGGTGACGAGGAAGTCGTACTCGGCGACGTCACCCTTCTTCGTGCGCAGGGTCCAGGTTCGCGACTCCTCGTCCCAGGTCGCCTCCTCGACCTCGGTGTCGAAGGACATGCGGTCCTTCAGGCCGTAGTCGGTGGCGACGCGGTCGAGGTAGGCCCAGATCTCGCGGCCGGGGGAGAAGACGCGCGACCAGTTCGGGTTGGGCGCGAAGCGGTACTGGTAGTTGCGCGAGGGCACGTCGCAGTGCAGCCCCGGGTACGTGTTCGCGTGCCATGTCCCGCCGAGGCCCGACCACTTCTCGTAGATGTGGAAGGTCTCGATCCCGGCCATCCGCAGCTTGCACGCCATGCCGATGCCCGACATGCCGGCGCCGATGATCCCCACGCGCGGTGTGCGCAGCGGGAGGTGTCCGTTGCCTGTCACGCTCATGGTCGCCAACTGTACGCTCTCGCGAAATGAAGATGACGCCTGCGTCAACTCGCGCCCCCGTAGGTCGGGGGCGGCGTCTCGGCGCCGCCCTCGCCGTCGTCGCCGGCGCGCTCGCCGGTCTGCCCGGTCCGGCGGCCGCCGAGGTCACGTGGCTCTGCTCACCCGACCTCTCGTCCGACCCCTGTCGAGAGGCGTCGCTCGACACCACGGTCTTCGAGCGCGGCGGCGCGCAGCGCGTCGAGCGTCGCGACCGCCCCGGCGCGCGGCCCGTCGACTGCTTCTACGTCTACCCGACGGTCAGCCAGCAGCTGTCGACGAACGCGACGAAGGCCCTCGACCCCGAGGTCGTCGCGATCGCCCGCTACCAGGCGGGGCGGTTCTCGCAGGAGTGCGACGTCCACGCCCCTGTGTACCGCCAGCTCACGCTCGCGTCGATCTTCACCGGCACTCCCGCACAGCGCTCCGCGGGCTTCGCGCTCGCCTACGGCGACGTGCTCGAGGCGTGGCGCGCCTACCGCGCCCGGTCCGGGCCGGACCGGGGCGTCGTCTTCGTCAGCCACTCGCAGGGGACGCGGATGCTGCGCAAGCTCCTGCGCGAGGAGGTCGACCCGGACCCCGCCGCCCGCCGGCGCGTGGTGTCGGCGATCCTCCTCGGCGGCAACGTC
>JBFIDS010000553.1:0-2660 GCA_041603715.1 Paraconexibacter sp.
ATCGAGCCCGGTCGCGAAGCAGAGCGCGCGCGCCTGGAACGGCATGAAACCGGTCGTCGGGTGCACCGCTTGACGGTGGATCTGCTCGGGCGTCTCCTCGGCGACCTGCTCGATGTCGACGCCGCCCTCGACGCTGAACATGACGAGCGGCTTCTTCGCCGAGCGGTCCAGAAGGACGGAGGCGTAGTACTCATCGGCGATGTCGGACGCGTGCTCGATCCAGAGCGTGCGGACGATGTGGCCCTTGATGTCGAGCCCGAGGATGTTCGTCGCGTGCTCGCGGGCCTCGGCCTCGTCGGAGGCGAGCTTGACGCCACCGGCCTTGCCGCGCCCGCCGATGAGCACCTGCGCCTTCACCACCACCGGGTAGCCGATCGCGTTCGCGGCGGCGACAGCGTCGTCGACCGTCGTCACTGCCTTGCCGTCCGAGACGGCGAGACCGTGGCGGCCGAACAGCTGCTTGCCCTGATATTCGAGGAGGTCCATAGCGGCGGCGACGGTATCACCCGCGCGCGAGAAGGCGCCGCTCGTTCGACACCGCGTCACCCGCCGGTCGGGCGGGACCCCCCCCAATGGCCTCCCGCCCCGCCGCGACGCGTCCCGGAGATGTGAAGTGGCACAATGCCGCCTCTATGGCGCTCCCCTCGAAAGTCCAGTGGGTCACGTTCGACGTCTACGGAACCCTGATCGACTGGGAGAAGGGGATCTTCGACGCGTTCAAGCGCGAGGCCGCCCGCGACGGGTTCACGATCGACTCCCCGGAGGAGATCATCCCGCTCTTCCACGAGATCTCCCGTGAGGTCGAGGGCGGGTCCTACGAGCTGTACGCGGAGGTCCTGCGCCGCAGCGCCGTCGAGATCGCCAAGCGGATCGGCTGGCCGCTCGAGCCGTCGCGCAGCGGGTTCCTCCCCGACAGCCTCGCGCGCTGGGCTCCGTTCAAGGAGACCGCCCCGCAGCTCAACAAGTTCCGCAAGAGCTTCAGCACGGGCCTGATCTCGAACATCGACGACAAGCTGCTCGGGCAGACGCGCCGCCACATCCCCGGCGACTTCGACCTCGTCGTCACCGCCCAGCAGGTGCGCTCCTACAAGCCCGACGCCGCGCACTTCACGGAGTTCGCGCGGCGCATCGGCGGCAAGAAGGGCTGGGTCCACATCGCCTCCAGCCATTACCACGACGTCGAGCCCTGCATCAAGGCGAAGGTCCCGGTCATCTGGGTGAACCGGAACAAGGAGCAGCTCGAGTCCGGGCAGAAGAAGCCGACGGCCGAGGTGAAGTCGCTCCTCGAGGCCGCCAAGCTCCTCGGCGCCTGAGCGTCCCCGCCGCGCGGGCGGGTCCTCTGCATGCGGGTCGTGAGCCTCCACCCGGACGTCCTCGTCGCGACGTCCGCCGCCTGGCAGACGAACTGCGTCGTCGTGCGCTCCGGCGCGCCCGTCGACGCGGCCGACGAGGACCCCGAGCAGGAGCTCGGCTCCGATGGCCCACCGGCCGAGGGCTTCGTCATCGACTCCCCGGTCTTCCCGCAGGAGCTCGAGCTGCTGCCCACCCTGCTCCAGCAGGCGCGCTTCCCGTTCACGGGCCTCCTCGTCACCCACGGCGACTGGGACCACCTCCTCGGCCGGCTCGCCTTCCCGGGAGCGCCGGTCGGCTGCGCGGAGACGACCGCGGCGCGGCTGCGGGCCGAGCCCGGTGCGGCCGCCCGCGAGCTGCGCGCGTTCGACGAGGAGCACTACGTCGAGCGGGCCGCCCCGCTCCAGCTCGGCGACGTCCAGGCCCTCCCCGTCCCCGGGCACCTCGAGGTCGGGGCCCACGAGCTCGAGCTGCACCCGACCGAGGGGCACGTCGTCGACGGCATGGCGATCATCGCGGGGTGGGCGGGCGTCCTCGTGTGCGGGGACTTCCTGTCGCCGTGCGAGATCCCGATGCTCGGAGAGGACGCCGGGGGCGTCGAGGCCTACCGGGCGACGCTGCGCCGGCTCGCGCCGCTCGTCGACGCCGCCGCCCATGTCGTCCCGGGGCACGGGGCGGTCATGGACCCCACGCGCGCCGCGGCGATCCTGCGCGAGGACGACGCCTACCTCGAGGCGCTCGCGGAGAGGGGCGCCGACGCGCCGCTCCCGCTCGCCCGACGCGGGAGCGCGCAGAAGGAGATCCACGCGCGCAACGCCGCCCTCGTCGGGGACGGTCCCCGGCCGTGATCCACCACGCGGGGCTCGAGGTCCGCGCGGGCGCGGCCGATGCCGAGGTGGGGTTCTGGGCGCTGCTCGGCTACACGCAGGTCGAGCCGCCTGCCCCCTCGCTCGCGCGGCGGTCCCGCTGGGTGCAGGACGCGGGCGGCAGCCAGATCCACCTCCTCCTCGTCGAGGCTCCCGTCGTCCCCGCAGCCGGTCACGTCGCGATCGTCGCTGAGGACTACGACGCGGCCGTCTCCGCGCTGCGAGGCGCCGGCCACGAGGCGGCGGACCGCGAGCGCTACTGGGGCGCCCGCCGCACGCAGGTCGTCAGCCCGGGGGGCCACCGCGTCGAGGTCATGGCCGCCCCGCCGGCCGGGCGGTGAGCGCCGGGCCCGGGGCCTCACCCGGCGGCCGGCGCCCGAGGAGGGGCGCGGCCTCCCGGGGTCAGCGGTCGAGCGCGTCGAGCACGGCGCGAGCGAGCCCGCC
>JBFIDS010000554.1:0-2643 GCA_041603715.1 Paraconexibacter sp.
GGCGCCCCGGAAGGCGCCGAACGTGCCGAACTGCCGTTCGAAGTTCCCGGCCGGGTCGAACTGCTGCACCGCGCGCGTGTACTGGTCGGCGACGACGACGCGGCCATCGGGCGCGACCGCGACCGCCTGCGGCAGGCGCAGCACCCCGCCGTCGCGCTGGCCCGTGGACTGGACCGAGGTGTAGGGGCAGTCCTCCGCCCCGGGGCAACCGGCCGCATGGACGGGATCAGGAAACGACGCGGCGAGGACCGCCACTCCCGCACATGCGAGGCGGCGCGCGGTTCGGGACACCATCGGCGCGCACGATGACCGAACGTGCGTCGCGGTGCGCCGCTACGTCACGCGACGGGCCCCGAACACCGGACCGCCGCTACCGACGGCACGTCGATACCGTCTCGCGCCGTGCCCGAGGAGCCCCCACCCCGGCGCCGTCGCCGGACCCCGGAGGCCGCGCGACAGGAGATCATGAACGCGGCCGAGCGGATGCTGCTCGACCGTCCGCTGCGCGACCTCGCCGTCGACGAGCTCATGGCGTCGACGACGCTGCGGCGACCGTCGTTCTACGTGTACTTCAAGGATCGCGGCGAGCTCATGCTCGCGCTGCTCGACCGGCTGCAGGACAAGATCATCGGCGCCGGGAGGCCCTGGTTCGAGCTGCCCGCCGGCAGCACGCGCGAGGACGCCGTCGCGGCGCTGTCGGCGAGCCTGCACGAGGTCACCGAGGTCTTCGCCGAGCACGGTGCCCTCATCCTCGCGGTCTCCGAGGCGGCGGTGATGGACGAGAAGGTCGAGGCGATGTACCGAGGCGTGACGATCCAGGCGCTCATGGATGCGGTCGAGCGCCGGCTCGCCGCCGAGCGGCGCGCCGGCCGGTCGACCGTCACCTCGGTCCGCGAGACCGCCGCTGCCCTCGTGCTCCTCAACGAGCGCTACTCGTCCGAGCGGCTCGGGCGACCGCCCCGCCAGGCACCGGTGAAGGTGTCCCGCGTGCTGCGCGACATCTGGGTCGCGACGGTCTACGGGACCCCGCCCGCCGCGCCCTGACCCGGTCCCGGTTCAGACCGAGCGGGCGCCGCGCAGCACGGTGAGCCCGAGCATGCAGAACAGCGCCGCACCGCCGCCGACGCTCACGGCCGCGTAGGGAGACACGTCGCCACCGCGGAACTCGAGGGCGGTGCCGACCGCGTCGACGGCGTCGATCGCCGCGCCGATCCCTGCCGCCTGCGCGAGCCGTGCGTCGTCGGCGAGGAGCAGCGTCGCGCCGAGCGCGAGATCGCGCGCTCCGAAGAGCCGCGTGATGACCCCGCTCGAGCGCTCCGGGTCGATGCCGAAGGCACGGGCGGACGCGCGGGGCGTGGCCCACGAGGCGACGCCGACGGCCATGCGGGAGAGGGCGAGTGCCCTGCGGGCGGTGGTCGCGTTCATGGGCCGGGACGATAGCCCCGCTACTGACACCGAGTCAAGAAGTCTCTCCCGCCGCATTCCCCGGCGGTGCCGACCCGGGATCCGCGAGCCAGTCGAGGAACGCCCCGGCGAGCGCCTCGGGGTCCTCCAGGTGCGGGAAGTGGGCGACCCCGGGCAGGGTGACGAAGCGGCTGCGCGGGAGGACCGCGTGGGCTGCACGGCCGTGCTCGATCGGGATGGTCCGATCGCGTTCGCCCCACACGATGAGCATCGGCATGTCGGTGAGCAGGTACAGGCGGTCGGCCGCGCTCACCCGCTGGCCGCGGACGTCGATGACCGCCCGCAACGTCTGCACGAAGGCCTCGCGTGCCCCCGGGTTCTCGAGGGGAGCGAGCGCGCGGGCGATCGCCTGGAGCTGCACGCCGAGGCCGGATCCGCGCCGCCGCAGTGTCCCGCCCGCCCGCGAGAGCGCGCGCGTCACCCGAGGATCGGCGACGACCGAGAGGAGGGCTGGCGCGCCCGGCAGCGCGGCCGAGCGCAGGAGCGGGCTCACCTCGGGACCGAGCCCCCCGCTCGAAACGAGGACGAGCCGCTGCACCCGCTCGGGGAACTGCCAGAAGAAGACCATCGCGATCCCACCTCCGAGCGAGTGGCCGACCATCGTCGCCCGCTCGACGCCCAGCGCCGCGAGCAGATCCCGGATCACCGACGCGTGCGCGCCGAGCGAGTAGTCGCCGCGCGGCGTCGCGCTGTCCCCGTGCCCGATGAGGTCCGGCGCGATCACCGTGTGGTGACGGGAGAGCCGCTCGGCGACCGCGCGCCAGTGCCGGGACGAGTTGACCATCCCGTGCACGAGGACGACCGGCGGGCCGCTCCCCGCCGTTCGGTAGACGACCTGGTGGCCGTGCAGCTCGATCTCCCGGGCGGCGAACGCAGGCTCCGGCTCGACGGGACGCGGATCCGCCATCGGGCGCGACCCTAGCTCACGACCGCGACCGGAAGCAGTTCTGGATCGATTCCAGAACATGTGGCACACTAGGCGCGGTGCCGACGACCCCCGAACTCGAGAGCATGCTGCGCGGGGCCTCCCTGCGCGTCACGCGCCCTCGGATCTCGGTGCTCGCCGCGGTGCACGACCACCCGCACGCCGACACGAGCTCGATCATCGGCGCCGTGCGCGAGCACCTCGGTGACGTGTCCCCCCAGGCCGTCTACGACGTCCTGCGCGCCCTGACCGAC
>JBFIDS010000555.1:0-2643 GCA_041603715.1 Paraconexibacter sp.
GCGGCCCGCTCGTTCATGAGCGCATCCAGATCGCCGCGCAGGGCCCGCTGCTCGCGTGCGGTCCACAGCGCCGTGAACGGCTCCTGCCACGCGTAGGTCACGGCGGCCTCGGTGACGAGGAGCGCGCCGACGATGAGGAGGAACGTCGCCGCCCTGCGCATCCGCCGGCTCCGGCGCGGCGGGACGGGCGGAGCCGCGGGTGGCGGGTCGCGGACGAGTGTCGGTATGGGCCCGGGCATCGACCGACAGGGTGGCCGACCGGGGCGCCGGGACTGGGGCGGGTCGCGGTGCGACCGGGGGTGATGCCCGCCCCCTCCGGCGGGGGCGCCCGTAGCAGCTCGTGGGGGCCGTCCCTGCCCCACGCAGGGAACGAGGACGCCCCTGCTTCCCCTCTCTTTGGACGTACCGTCACCTCCGTGTCCCGGATCCGTGTCCATGGCTGCCCCGCTGGGGTGCAGGAGGGGTGGTGAGATGTCGCTCAGGCAATACGAACTCGCCAAGCGGGCGATCGACGTCACGGTCGCGACGCTCCTGCTCACACTCCTCGCACCGCTGCTGCTCGCCCTCGCGGCGTCGATCCGCTGCGCCGACCCCCGCGCCCCGGTCCTCTTCCGCCAGTCGCGCGTCGGTGTCGGCGGGAGACCGTTCACCCTGCTGAAGCTGCGCACGATGGTGCCCGACGCGGAGGCGCGCAAGGAGGAGCTGCGCGCCCGCAGCGAGGTCGCGTGGCCCGACTTCCGCGTACGCGACGACCCGCGGGTCACCCGCCTGGGCCGCGTGCTGCGGCGCACCTCGCTCGACGAGCTCCCCCAGCTCCTCAACGTCCTGCGCGGCGACATGTCGCTCGTCGGCCCACGGCCCACGTCGTTCGCGGCATCGACGTACGCGCCGTGGCAGCTGGAGCGGCTCGAGGTCCGGCCGGGTCTCACCGGTCCGTGGCAGCTCGACGGGCGCGGCTCGCTCGACTTCGCCGACCGCTGCCGCCTCGAGATCGCCTTCCTGCGCGAGCCGTCGCTGCGCCGCGACTTCACCCTCCTCGCCCGCACGCCGCTCGCGGTCCTGCGGCGCACCGGGGTGGCGTGACGCGCAACCCGGCGGCAACCCTCGCGGTCGCGGGCGCGCTGCTCGTCTGCGCGTGGAGCCCTGGGTTGGAGGTCGACCAGTGGTGGCCGGCGCTCGTGCTGCTCGTCGTCGTCCTCTGCGTCACCGCGGTCGTCCGACCGCCCGTCCCGCTCGCGTCCGGCGCCCGTGTCGCCCTCGTGGCGGCCGGGACGTGGACCGGGTGGAGCGCCCTCTCGATCCTGTGGGCGCAGGACCGTGGCTGGGCCGTCGAGGCGACCGGTCGCGCGGCGTTCGTGACGGTCGCGCTCGCCCTCGTGCTGTGGTGGCCGTCGCGGAGCCCTCACGCCGCCCGCATCGCAGCAGCGGGGCTCGCTCTCGCCGCGGTCCTCGTGGCCGCGGTCGCCTGGGGACAGGCGCTGGACGGTCTCGTGCTCGAGGACGGGCGCCTGCGCGGGGCCATGCCGTACGCGAACGCCTTCGCGCTCCTCATGATCGCGGGTGCCCTCGTCACGCTCGGCCCGGCGCTGCGGGCGCCCCCCGCCGCTCGAGGCGGTGCGGCGGCGCTCGTCGTCGTCCTGCTCGCCTGCGCGGCGGCCGCGCAGAGCCGCTCCTCGCCCGCGGCGCTCGCGGTCGGCCTTCTCGTGCTCGTCGCGTTCCTGCGGCCCCGGTGGCCCGACCTCGTGACCGGCGCCGGGATGGTCATGGGGCTCGTGGTGTGCCTGCCGCATGTGCTCGATCTGCGCCGCGCGATGCTCACAGGGGTCGACACCGCGCGAGTGACCGCGGAGGTGCTCGTCGTCGTCGGGCTCGGTGCTGCCCTCTCGGCGGCCGTCGCGGTCGCGGCCGCGACGCTCATGGACCGGGGGACCGGACGGGCGGGGGCGGAGCGGGCACTCACGCCCCCGGCCTGGCGTCGTCTCGCGCTGCTCGGGGCAGCGGCGATGGTCCTCGCTCCCGCGGTGATCACGATCCTCTCCCAGTCCGAGTACGACCGGGTGGAGCGCGCCTCGACACGCTTCGCCGCAGGCGGTGGCTCCAACCGGCCGGACATGTGGCGCGTCGCCGTGTCGACGGTGGCGGATCGTCCGGTGCTCGGCGTCGGGGCCGGCAGCTTCGAGCGCCCGTACCTGCGAGAGCGGCGGACGGACGTCGCACCCCGTTTTGCCCACGGACTCCCCGCGGAGGCCGCATCGACGCTCGGCCTGCCCGGACTGCTGCTCGTCCTGGCGTTCTGCGGTGGGCTTCTCGCCACCGCCACGGTCGGCCGTCGGCGGTGGCGCGCGCAGGAGGCGGCCCTCGCCGCCGCCGGGGCCGCGATCCTCGCTCACGCCCTCGTCGACTGGACGTTCGAGCTGCCCGTCATCGCGCTCGCGGCCATCCTCGCGCTCGGGGTGCTCCACCGTCCGCCGGTGGGGAGGGACGTCCTCCCGGAGCCCGCGGGCTCTCGTCAGAGGCTCGTGCCGCGCGTCGCCGCCGTCGGCGCCGTGCTCGTCACCGTCGCGCTCCTGCCCGTCGCCCTCGCCGCGACGCTCGCGCGGTCGCCGTCGGGATCCCCGCCGTCCCGTGTCGATCAGTTCGAGC
>JBFIDS010000556.1:0-2634 GCA_041603715.1 Paraconexibacter sp.
ATCCGGGCGATCGCGCTGCGCACGTCGGCGCCCGTGGCTCCCGGCTGCGGGATGACGACGACCCCGAGCGACGCGCGCGCCGCCGTGGGGAAGTCCCTCTCGACCGCCTGCTCGACCGCCTGCGACTGCGAGCCCGGCACGCCGAAGCCGCCACCCGTGAGGTGCTCGCCCTGCTGGAGCGCGAACGGGACCGCCGCGGCGAACACGACAAGCCACCCCGCGAGGAACCAGCGGCGGCGGCGGTGGATCAGGCCGTCAAGGCGAAGCATCAGCGACTGCACGGGCGCTCTCCAGGTGTCGGGCCGCAGCCGGTTGGCTGGCTGGCCAGCCAACCTTCTTCACGCGGACGGGTCGCGAGTGTGATTCCGCGCACACTGCGCGAAGATCAGCCGTCGGTGATGAGTGCCCGCAGGGCCGTGACGCCCGCGGCGATGCTGCCCGAGAACGCGCGGTCCGGCTCGCTGATCATGCGGATCGCGAGCCCGTCCCCGATGGCGAAGATGATGTCGCTGATCGCCTCGGCGGGGGCGTGGAGAGTCACGACGCCCTCGGCCTCCTTCGCCGCGAGCATCGCGGCGACGTGCTCCCGCGTGCGGCGCAGGACCTCGCGGAACTCGACGGCGATCTCCTCGTTGTGGCGCGAGACCGTGAAGAGCTCGAAGATGAGCGTGACGAAGTCGGGATCCTCGTCGAACATCGCGACGAGGCTGTCACGCAGGAGGGCGACGAACGCGTCGGCGCTCGCCGCCGTCGCCAGCGCGCTCTCGAGCCCGGCCATCCGCAGCTCGCAGTCGCGGCGCACGACCTCGCCGAGAAGGCGCTCCTTCGTCCCGAAGTAGTAGTGCAGGAGGCCGCGGGACACGCGCGCCTCGCCGGCGACGTGGTCGAAGGTGGAGCCCGCGACGCCGCGCCGGGCGACGCTCTCCCGCATCGCGTCGATGATGCGCTGGGCCTTCTCGCCGTCGATCGGCCGGGGCGTCGCAGAGGCAGCCATCGGGGCCATGGTATCCGTGCCCCTCCCGGCTCCGACCCGCCCGCCGCCCGCGACGAGGACGGGCGCCCGCGTGCGGGCGCCCGTCGGGACGTCGGGGTGTGTCAGCGCGCGATCAGGCCGGCGCGCCCGAGGGCGCCGGCGACGAGGGCGCCGTCGACGAGGTGTATTCGAACTCGTCCTCGGCGCCGAACAGCAGGTCGAGCACCTTGTTGCGCAGGTCGGCCGACAGCGCGAGGGCGAGCCCCGAGCCGATGGCGACGAGCAGGAGCTTGCGTCCGGCCCCGCCCTTCTTCTTGTTCTTCTTGGCGAGCGCCTTGCCCTTCTGGACGGCCGGCGGCTCTTTCAGAGCGCTACCGACCTCGCGCAGTGCGACCGCCGCCTCCTGGAGGGACTGGTGCAACTGCTTGTCCCCGGAGATCGTCTTGGCGACCTTGCCCTTCTTCGCCTTGCCCACGCGCTCGTACGCGTCACGCGCGGACTCGAACGCCACGCGGACGTTGTCGCGGAGCTCGTCGTCCGAGGCGACACGCTGGACGTAGGGGTTGTCCTTCACGGCCTCCACGGCCTCGGCGACCGAGACGGGGGCCGCCTTCGCCGCTGCAGTCGCCTTCGCGCCCTGCTTCGCAGCCTTCTTCTTCGCGCCCATGGCTCCTCGAGATTCTCGTTGTGAACGGATGCGTCCGAGCATACCCCCGACGTCGTGCCCCTACACGGGCGCGATGCGGGCGTTGTCCCCGTCAGCCGACCGCGGTCGTTCGTGCCGGGCGTCGGCGCCGGGCGAGGGCGACCTCGAGCACCGCGTCGATGTCGTCGACGAAGTGCAGGTCGAGCTGAGCGCGCAGGTGCTCGGGGATCTCCTCCACGTCGCCCTCGTTGCGGGTCGGCGCGATGACCGTCTTCACTCCGTGGCGCTGGGCGGCCAGGGCCTTCTCCTTCAGCCCGCCGATCGGGAGCACCTGACCGGTGAGCGTGATCTCGCCCGTCATCGCGACGTCGTCGCGGACCGGACGCTCGGTGAGGAGCGAGACGAGCGCCGTCGCCATCGTGATGCCTGCGCTCGGACCGTCCTTCGGGATCGCACCCGCGGGCACGTGGAGATGCAGATCGTTCTTCGCGAACCAGTCCGCAGGACGCTCCGGGGCGAGCTCCGTGATCCGCCCTCGGACGTGGCTCACCGCCGCCTGGGCGCTCTCACGCATGACGTCGCCGAGCTGACCGGTGATGACGAGCTTGCCCGTGCCGGGGAACGCCGTCGCCTCCACGAACAGGACGTCGCCGCCGACCGGCGTCCAGGCGAGGCCCGTCGCGACCCCGGGGACGCGCGTGCGCCGCTGCGACTCGCGGTGGTAGCGCTGGCGGCCGAGGAGCTCGCGCGCCTTCGCCTCCCCCACGCTCGTCTTCCTCACCTTCGCCCCCTCGGGGGCCTCGGCGATCGTGCGCGCGACCTTGCGGCAGATCGCGCCGATCTCGCGCTCGAGGTTGCGCACGCCGGCCTCGCGCGTGTAGTCGCCGATGACGGCACGCAGCGCGGCGTCGCTGAGCGAGATCCACGACTTCTTCAGGCCGTGGCGCTCGATCTGGCGGGGAACGAGGTAGCGCTTGGCGATCTCGAGCTTCTCGTCCTCGGTGTAGTCGGCGAG
>JBFIDS010000557.1:0-2615 GCA_041603715.1 Paraconexibacter sp.
CGCACGACCCCGGCGCTCCGGGCGCTCGCGCGCACGGCCCGGCGCCAGCGCACCGACCTCCCGCGCCTCGTCCCGCTCGCGCGCCGCCTCACCGCGGCGGGCGAGGCGCTCACCGGCCCCGCGACCGACCTCGGCGACCTCCTCGAGAGCGTCGAGGAGCAGGACGGGATCGAGAACCTCCTCGGCATCGTCTACGGAGCGGCGAACGCGGGCAACGGCTTCGACGCGAGCGGCCACTACCTCCGTGGACAGGTGCTCTCCGGCGTCTGCGGGCAGTACACGAACACCCCGTACTTCGGCTGCGACGCCCAGTTCGGCGAAGCCCAGCTCGAAGGCGACAGCGAGACGCGGGCCGTCGCGGCGCGCTCGCGGGGGCTCACGAGCACCCCGGCGAAGGCCGCGTCGCCCGCGGCCGGCGAGAGCGCCCCCGACTCCTCCGGCCTCCTCGACTACCTCCTCGGAGAGGAGTCGCGATGAGCGGCCCCACCGGTCGGCGCGCACGCCGCAGCATCGCGGGTGACCCGGTCCTCGTCGGCGCGGTCACGGTGCTCATCGTCGCGATCGCGGTCTTCCTCTCCTACGGCGCGAACAACGGCCTGCCGTTCGTCCCGACCTACGACGTGTCCGTCGACCTGCCGAGCGCCGGCCACCTCGTGCGCAAGAACGCCGAGGTGCAGATGGCGGGCACCCGCATCGGGCAGGTCACCCGCTCGGAGGCCCTGCCCGGACGGGATGGTCGCGCGACCGCGCGGCTGCACCTCGTGCTGAAGAAGGAGCACGGGCCGCTGCCGCTCGACACGCGGTTCCGCATCCGTCCGGCGGGCTCGATCGGCGTGGATCTCGTCGAGGTCGTCCGCGGCCGCTCGATGAGGACGTTCGAGCCGGGCTCGGTCGTGCCCGAGGACCAGGTGCTCACGGACTCCGTCCCCAATGAGGACTTCATGGGCACCTTCAGCGCTCCGGTCCGCGACGGGATCCGCAACAGCGTCGCCGGAGGCGGCTACGGGTTCGCGGGCCGCGGCCCGGGCCTCAACCGCGCGATCACGGGGCTCGAGCCGCTGCTCGAGGACCTCGGGCCCGTCATGGCCCAGCTGCGCGACCCCGAGACCCGACTCGGGCCGTTCCTGCGCGCCTTCCGCGATCTCGCCGGCGAGGTGGCGCCCGTCGCCCGCGAGCAGGCGCTGCTCATCACGGAGCTCAACACGACGTTCGCGGCGATGACCCGCGACCCGGGCGCACTGCGCGACCTCATCTCCGCCTCCCCCGCGACGCTCGAGGCGACGGTCCGCGACGCCCCCGCGATCGACGCCCTGCTGCGGACGTCGACCGCTCTCGCCGAGGACCTCGCCCCCGCCGCGCGCCGCCTGCCGGGCACCGCCCGCACGCTCGCGGGGAGCCTGCGCGCCGGGCTCGAGGGCCTTCCGGCGACCCAGCGCACGCTCCCGCGCGTCGACACGCTCACCGCCCGCCTCGCGTCGTTCGCGCAGGAGGACTCCGTGCTGCGCGCGACGGACCGGGTCGCCGAGACGGGTCGTACGCTCGAGCCGCTCACGAGCTTCATCACGCCCGCGCAGACCGTGTGCAACTACGGCGCGCTTCTACTGCGCAACCTCTCGAGCATGGTGTCCGAGGGGCCGGTCACCGGGACCACGGCCCGCATCGTCATCGTCGCCGTCAACGGCGAGAGGTTCGCCGAGTCCGTCCTGTCGCCGCGACCGTCCAACGGCCCGGAAGGCGAGGCGCTCGGCTTCCTGCACTCGACGCCGTACCCGAACACCGCCGCTCCCGGCCAGGTCCGCGAGTGCGAAGCGGGCCAGGAGCCGTTCATCACCGGCCGTCCGGTGATCGGGAACCTCCCGGGCGACCAGGACGCGGTCACCGAGGAGGTCGGCGGATGATCTTCCGCAAGACCCACCCCAGGCACCGCAGCGACCCGCACCGCCACGCGCTGCGGTGGGGGTTCGGGACGCTTCTCGTCATCGCGATCGCGGTCACGGCAACGTTCGGTGGGCTTCCACGGACTGGTCCGGCGCCGTTCGAGTTGCGCGCCCTCGTGCGCCCCGACGTCCACCTCGTCAAGGGCTCGGCCGTCCGCATCGCCGGCGTCGACATCGGACGGGTGACGCGGGTGGAGCCCGGGCCGCGCGGATCCGGCCTCGCCCTCGCGACGATGGCCATCGACGACGAGGGGCTCCCCATCAAGGAGGACGCGACCGCGCGGATCCGCCCGCGGCTGCTCCTCGAGGGCAACTTCTTCGTCGACCTGCGACCGGGCAGCCCCGACGGCCGTCCGCTGCGCACGGGCGAGACCCTCCCCGCCGAGGCGGTCTCCGCCTCGGTCCAGGTCGACCGCGTGCTCTCCGACCTGCCCGCTCCCACCCGCACGTCCCTGCAGGGCACGCTGCGGGGACTCGGCGGGGCGTGGGGCGGGCCGGCCACCGACGGCGGGCCGACCGGCGGCGAGGCGCTCAACGATGCGCTCGTCGACGGTCCCGACGCCCTTCTCGGCACGGCCACCGTCACCCGCGCGATGCTCGGCGAGCGCCCCGGTGACCTGGCCCGCACGGTGCGCGGAACGTCGCAGCTCCTCACCGGGCTGGCGCGCGACCGCCGAC
>JBFIDS010000558.1:0-2611 GCA_041603715.1 Paraconexibacter sp.
CGCGTGCGTGGAGGCCTGCCCGGTCGACGCATGCTTCGCCGAGGACCAGCTTCCCGAGGAGTGGGCGAAGTTCACGCAGATCAACGCGGAGTACTTCGCGAAGGGCTGACGCCCGGGCGGCGCGCCGGATTTCGGTCGCGCCGCCGCGTCGCGCCCTCGGCACGACGCCGAACTGACACGGGTGACGCTAGGGTCCCCGCATGGTCACCTCGAACTTCAGCGCCCGGCTGCGCTCCGGCGCCCTTCTCCTCGGTGCAACCGCCACCCTCGGTCTCGCCGCGTGCGGCGGCGACGACGGAGGGGACAAGGAGGACTACGAGACGGCGCTGAACTCCTTCTGCGGCGCGCTGCTCGACAAGCAGAAGACGCTCGAGAGCGACGTCCAGAAGGCGGCGAGCGGCGCGGCGAGCGACCCGACGAAGGCGACCGGCGCCCTCGCGGACGTCCTCAAGCAGTACGGCTCGACCCTCACCTCCGAGCTCGACAAGCTCCAGGACACCGAGGCCCCCGGTGAGTACGAGGAGTTCGCGACCGGCCTCGAGTCGGGCATCACGAAGGTCGCCGAGATCGCCAACGACACGGCCGGCAAGCTCGAGAAGGTCGATCTCTCCGGCGTGAAGTCGGGGAACACCGAAGGCCTCGAGGACCTCCAGAAGGCCCTCACCGGCCTCCAGGAGACGGAGAACCCGCTCGAGAACCTCGAGGCCCCCGAGGAGCTCCAGAAGGCCGCCCCGCGCTGCGAGGAGCTCTCCAACTCCTGATCACGGCCGCGGCGCGCGACGCGCCGCCGAACGTGCATCGCCCGACGGGCGGCTCGACCGGGCCGCCCGTCGTCGTTGCGCGGCCGGCCTTCAGGCCATCGGGAGCGACATCCCCGACGGCTCGGGCGAGCCGGGCGGCGTGTCGCCCGGACCGCTGGAGGCGGGGACGACGTTGAGGACGGGGAGCGGCGCCGGCGTCATCGCGATGATGCCGCGGGCCGCTTGGCGCACCGCCTGGGCGGCCGGGTCGTCCGGGTCGAAGGCGACGAGCGGCACGCCGGCGTCCGCCTGGACGCGCAGCGGCATGGTGATCGGCACCTTGCCGAGCAGCGGGACGTCGAGCTCGTCCGCGAGCGCCTTGCCGCCGCCCTCGTCGAAGATCGCGTACCGCTCGCCGTCGGGGGTGACGAAGCAGCTCATGTTCTCGATGACGCCCATGAGCTCGAGGTTGACCTTGTGGGCCATCTCGGCACTGCGCCGGGCGACCTTCTGGGCCGTCGGCTGCGGCGTCGTGACGATGATGAACTTCGCCTGCGGCAGGAGCTGGCTGATCGTCATGGAGACGTCGCCGGTGCCGGGCGGGAGGTCGACGAGGAGGTAGTCGAGCGCGCCCCATTCGACATCCTCGAGGAACTGCGTGAGCGCCTTGTGGAGCATCGGACCGCGCCAGACGACGGCGCTGTCCTCCTGCACGAAGAAGCCGATCGACATCACCTTCACGCCGCCGGCCTCCAGCGGGACGATCTTCCGCGCCGCGCTGACCGGCGGGCGGTCGGCCCCGAGCCCGAACATGCGCGGGATCGAGTAGCCCCAGACGTCGGCGTCGAGGATCCCGACGGTCTTGCCGTCGGCGACGAGCGCGGCCGCGAGGTTCGCCGTCATCGACGACTTGCCAACCCCGCCCTTGCCGGAGCCGATGCAGATGACGTTCTGCACCTCGGCGAGCGCGCCGGCCGGGAGGGAGCCGCGGCCGAGCTTGCGCTGGAGGTCGGCCTTCTCGGCGTCGGTGAGGACGTCGAAGCTCACGGCGACCGAGGTGACTCCCTCGACCCCGCCGACGGCCTCGGCGACCGCGGTCTCGAACTGCGCTTTGATGGGGCAGCCCGGGGTGGTGAGGGAGACCATGACCGCCACGGCACCGCCGTCCTGCTGCTCGATGCTGCGGACCATGCCGAGCGTGACGATGTCCTGCCGCAGCTCGGGGTCGATGACGGTGGAGAGGGCCTCGCGGATCGCGTCTTCGGAAGGCATCCGCCGATTCTCGCAGGTCCGTCCCTCCCGGCCGCTCCGCGCGGTCGCCCTCTCGGGACGACCTCCGCGAAGACCACGGGCCCGTCGTGATGACGGGCCCGTGATCGAGGGAGGAGAGGGTGCAACGACTGTCGACGGAATATGAGGTCGACAGACCTGCCGCCTGGTGGGGCTCCTCTCCAGGTGCCCCGGCGGGAAGGGGGTGCTCAGACGAGCGAGGTGACGCGCTCCTGGACCTTCGTGGCCTGGGCGCGCACGTCCTTGAAGACCGGGGCGACCTGGTCGGTGAGCGGCTTGGCCTGCTTCTCGAGGTCGGCCCGGAAGGCCTTGAGCTCGCGCTCGACCTGCGCGCTGCGGACGTCGAGCTCCTTCTCGACCTTGCCCCACTCGCGCTCGACCTGCGTGCGGGCCTTCTTGACCTCACGCTCGAAGCGCGCGCGGCGCTGACGGAGCTCGCGCTCGACCTGCGTGCGGGTCTTCTTGACCTCGCGCTCGAGGCGGTTGCGGGCGCTCGTGCCGCGGCGCTCGAACTTCTTGAGCTGCGTCTCGAGCTTCTTCTGGCGCGCCTTGAGCTCCTTCTCGCGGGCGGCCGCCGAGGC
>JBFIDS010000559.1:0-2607 GCA_041603715.1 Paraconexibacter sp.
CGTCCCGAGGACGGGACGGTCGGCGCGGAGCACCGTGAGGCCCTCGATGTCGAGCTCGGTCGTCCCGCCGCACGTGCGCGCGCGGCGGACGGGACCGGCGGTGGTGATCGTCACGCCGGGGCGCGCACGCAGGCGCGCGAGGAGCGCGTCGACGACCGCGCCCGGGCCGTCGTCACCGACGGTCTCGAAGCGGCGGTCGGGCGTGAAGCCGGGTGTGCCCGTGCACGCATCGGCGACCGTGCGCGGCCAGAACAGCGGCATCCACACCTTGCGTCGCCAGGCGGCGAGCGTGCGCTCCGCTCCCCGCGCGAGGAACTTGTCGGCCACGGGCGCGATGAGCGTGTCGTGGAGCGTCCGCCCGTGGTTGGCGAGCGAGGCCTGCGCGAGCGAGTCGCCGTTGAGATTCGGCAGGACCCCGGCGTCGCCGAGCGTCCGCGCCGCTCGGGAGGCCTCGGCGGCGACGGCCGCGGTGCGGTCGGGGCCGAGAATCCGGGGCAGCACGGCGAGGTCGACCGTGAAGTAGATGTCGTCGTGGGTGCGCCCGTCGAGGACGAGCCGGGGCCGGTCGACCTCGGTGAGGCGGTCGCCGACGAGCCCCTGCACCCATTCGCGCACGAGGCGCGTGTACGGGCGGTGCCCTCCGAAGCCCGGCACGTAGGCGTCGAGGGCGGGCGGGACCGCGTCGTCCTCGTACCCGAGCTCGAGCAGCCGGACGCCGAGCTCGAGGCGGCGGCCGTCACGGCGCATCGGGAGGAACCCGCCGCCGAGTCCCCTCTCCGGCACGACGAGGTGCACGGGCGTGCCGCGCGCCGCGAGGTCGTCGGCGGCGACGAGCGCCGCCACCGACCCGCCGACGACGATGCGGGGGGCGCGATCAGGCATGGCCGAGGGTGAGGAGGGACATGGCGCAGAGATCGGGGACGCGGTGGGACACGCGGTCGAGGCCGTCGAGCACCTCGGGCGGCAGCGTCTCCATGAGCGAGTTGGGGAGCGGCTTGCAGACGACGCCCGTCGCGGCGAGCACGTCGAGCCCGGCACCGGCCGCGAGGGCCCTCAGCGTCGCCGCGTCGAGCATGCGCCGGGTCGAGAGACCCTCCGCACGCTCCGAGAGCTCGTGCAGGTCGGCGAGGAGGCCCATCTCCACCGCGACGAGCCGGTGCAGGGAGGTCGGGTTGGGCACGGAGACGTGGACGACGCCGTGGGGGGCGAGGACGGAGGCGCAGCGCTCGAGGAACCCGCCGGGGTCACCGAGCTCGTGGAGGAGGTTCGTCGCGACGACGTGGTCGTACGGACCGGGCGGCAGGGGGCCGGCGTCGAGGTCGCACACCGCCGTGTGCACGTCCGGGAGACCGCGGGCCGCGAGGCGCGCGAGGTACTCCGCGGACCGGTCGAGCGCGACGACGCGGGCACCGGCCCCGGCGAGCGCGGCGGTCATCAGACCGGTCGCGGCGCCCGCCTCGAGGACGAGGTCGCCGCGGCGCACCGAGCGCACGATCCGGCGCGCGGTCGCGCGCGTGTAGACGGCGTCGAAGTCGGTGTCGGGGTCGTAGATGTCGGTGTAGTCGCTCACGAAAGGCTCCGATGCAGGACCGGACGCAGCTCGGCGGTCGCCCCGACGGCGCGCTTGAACTGGACGAGCCCGTCGTTGGTGACGCGACGGCCGTCGGGGGCGACGAGGGTCGAGGTCCCGAGGTCGAGCGCCGTGAGGCCGTCGGCGAGCGCCCGCTCGACGAGGCGCAGGACGAGCACCGGCATCGGGGAGACATCGAGGCGGTGTCCGGCGTCGCCCCAGGCGACGACGAGCTCGGTGACGGGCGTGACGCGGTAGGTGAGCGCGGCGGCGACGGGCGGCCCTCCGTCGCGGCGCAGCTCGGCGAGGCGGATGCGCTCGCCGAAGGCCTCGCGGACGGCGAGCACGCGGTCGAGGTCGATCGAGAGCGTGCGTCCGCGCGCCGCCCGGTTGGCCTGCAGGACGGCGAACGCGCTCTCCCAGTCGGCGGCGTCGGCGAACGTGACGCGCCCGGGATCGGCGTCGCGGGCCGCGCGGCGCAGCGGGCGCTTGCGGGCACGGAGCCAGGTCTCGGCGCTCTCCACGCCGGTGAGCGGGATCGTGAACGTGAGGTCGGCCTCGGTGACCGCGAACCCGGCGTTGAGCAGCGCGAAGCGCACGACGTCCTCCGCGGCCGCGTGGCAGGACGGGCGACAGCGGATCGTCGCCTCCTCGACACCGGTCTGCGCGAGCCGGGCGACGAGCGCGTCGACCGCCGCGACGATCCGGCCCGGGGTCGCCGTCTGCTCGGCGAGGTCGATGCCCCCGTACGGAGCGCTGTAGCCGGAGACGAACTGGGCGCCGTCGAGGACGCCGGCGAGCGTCGCGGCGGGCCGGCCGTCCTCCTCGTGCGCGAGCACGACGCCGCGGGCGCCGGGAGGCGCGTGCAGGTCGAGGTATCGGGGGTCGTTGAAGAGAAGCGGCTCCACGCGGAGCGCGGTGGATGGGAGGGACATCCTGCCCCGGGTGGTCGGTCGGTCCCGACGGGGCTTGAGAGCCGCCCCGCACCGGGTGTCCCCGGCGGATGTGGATCCGAGGGCCGCACCGCCCTTCGGGTC
>JBFIDS010000560.1:0-2606 GCA_041603715.1 Paraconexibacter sp.
GACGGCTACGACATCGTCGTCGACGGCGTCGACAACTTCCCGACCCGGTACCTCCTCAACGACGCGACCGTCCGGCTCCGCATCCCGGTGGTGAGCGCGGCGATCCTCGGGTTCGAGGGTCAGCTCAGCGTCTTCGCGCCGTACGAGGGCCCGTGCTACCGCTGCCTCTTCCGTCAGCCGCCGCCGGCCGAGCTCGCGCCGAGCTGCGGGGCCAACGGCGTCCTCGGCGTCCTCCCGGGCACGATGGGGCTCCTCCAGGCGACCGAGGTCGTGAAGCTCATCCTCGGGGTCGGGGAGCCGCTCATCGGCCGCCTCCTCATGTACGACGCGCTCGACGCGACGACGACCGAGCTGAAGGTCCGCCGGGACCCCGAATGCCCGATCTGCTCGCGCGATCCGGAGGCGATCGCCGACGACGAGATGGGCGTCTTCCCCGACTACGAGGCGTTCTGCGCCGCTGCGGGCTAGCCTGCCCGCTTTCCCGCACACGAGAGGCTCGACACACCCCATGGCCACGATCCGCATCCCCCCGGTCCTCCGTCCCGCCGTCGGCGGCGAGCGAGAGGTCTCCGCCGACGGCTCCGACGTCGGCAGCGTCCTCGCGGCGCTCACCGAGGCGCACCCCGAGACGAAGGCGCAGATCTTCGGATCCGACGGCGGGCTGAACCGCTACGTCAACGTCTACCTCAACGACGAGGACGTCCGGGTCCTCGACGGCCTCGAGACCGCGGTGGGGGACAGCGACACGCTCGTCATCCTTCCGGCGATGGCCGGCGGCGCCTGAGTCCCCGAGCGGTCGGACGACCCGTCCGAGCGGCGGGGCGACCCCGCTACACTTCGTGAAGTCATGGCTCTCCCGCCTCTCGAGAACCGGCCCTGCGGCGGTCGCTACGGCGACATCGTCCAGTCGATCGGACACACCCCGCTCATCGAGCTCAAGCGCCTGTCGCCGAAGCCGGGCGTCCGCATCTGGGCCAAGCTCGAGTCGGCCAACCCGACGGGGTCGATCAAGGACCGCGTCGCCCGGGCGCTGATCGAGGACGCCGAGGAGAAGGGGCTCATCCGCCCCGGACAGACCATCCTGGAGCCGACGTCGGGCAACACCGGAATCTCGCTCGCAATGATCTGCAAGCGCAAGGGCTACCCGGTCAAGGTCGTCATGCCCGACAACGTCACGCAGGAGCGCACGCAGCTCCTCAAGATGTACGGCGCGGAGATCGTCTACAGCCCCGGCGACCAGGGCTCCAACGGTGCCGTGGCGATGGCGGTCGAGATGGCCGCGCAGGACCCCTCGTACTACATGCCCTACCAGTACGGGAACCCCGCGAACCCGCTTGCGCACTACAACGGCACCGCGCTCGAGATCCTCGACGAGCTCGACGGCAACATCGACGCGTTCGTCGCCGGTCTCGGCACGGGCGGCACGCTGATGGGAAACGCCCGTCGGTTCAAGGAGGAGCTCGGGGACCGCGTGAAGATCGTTGCGGCGGAGCCGATGCAGGGCGAGCCCGTCCAGGGCCTGCGCTCCCTCGATGACGGGTTCATCCCGCCGATCATCGACCTCTCCCTCCTCGACCGCAAGATCTTCGTCACCAACCGCGACGCGATCGTGTGGACCCGGAAGCTCCTCGACGAGGAGGGGCTGTTCGCCGGCGTGTCCTCGGGGGCGATCGCGCGTGTCGCCGTGCGGATCGCGGGTGAGATGGACGAGGGCAACGTCGTGTTCATCGTCTGCGACGACGGCTGGAAGTACCTTTCGAGCGGGGTCTACACTCTGCCCGTCGACGAAATCGAGAATCTCGACTCAACCGTCTGGTGGTAGGCCACGTAGTAGCTGTGGTCCGCCTCGCGCGGTGACCCCGACTCAAAGGAACAGCAATGGTGCCCAACATCGGACCCATGGAACTCGTCATCGTCCTCGCGATCGCCCTGATCGTGCTCGGGCCGAAGAAGCTCCCCGAGGTCGGCGCATCGATCGGGAGGGGCATGCGCGAGTTCAAGGACTCGATCAGCGGCGACCGTCGTGATCGCGACGAAGAGCGCCCGTCCCTCAAGGCCGACTAGGTGAGGATCGCCGCCGAGCTGCTCGAGCAGATCGTCGAGCACGCGCGTCGCGACACGAGCGAGGAGTGCTGCGGGCTCGTCGCGACGCGTGACGGCGTCGCGGTGGCCGTCTACGAGCTGGAGAACACGCTGCACAGCAAGCGTGCGTTCAACATCGGCGCCGATCTCGTGTCGGCCTCGATGGAGATCGAGGACGCGGGCGGCGAGATCGGTGGGATCTACCACTCACACGTGATGTCGGAGCCCGTGCCGTCGCAGACGGACATGAACTTCTCCGTCGGCTGGCCGGGTGTGGAGTGGATCATCGTGGGGCTCAAGGACGCGGAGCCCGAGGTCCGCTCCTGGCTCGTCGATCAGGAGAGCTACACCGAGGTCCCACTCGAGATCACATGAGCCGGCCGTGAGAGGCCCGCTCGTCTGCCCCCGGTGCGCCTCCACCCATCCCCTGGGGGAGCGGTTCTGCCCGGACTGCCGGATGCCGCTCACCTACGGCGGCGTGCTCGCGGACGAGGCCGACCCCTCGGAGCGCCAGATGCGGCTGC
>JBFIDS010000561.1:0-2604 GCA_041603715.1 Paraconexibacter sp.
CCGGCGGACCCAGCAGCCGATCTCCATGGACGGCACCCTACGCGGGCGCGGTGCCACGCCGGGCGGACGCGGGCCGGGGGCCCGTGCCGGGTAGCCTGCCGCGGATGCCGACCACGTGGACCGCCGCGGCGCAGTACGCCGACATCCGCTACGAGACGTCGACCCCCGAAGGGATCGCGAAGATCACGATCGACCGCCCGGAGGTCCGCAACGCGTTCCGTCCGCAGACGCTCATCGACGTCGCCGACGCACTCGAGCGCGCCCGCGAGGACCCCGACGTGGGGGTCATCATCTTCTGCGGCGAGGGCCCGCACGCGTTCTGCTCCGGAGGGGACCAGAACGTGCGCGGCGACACGGGCTACGTCGCGGAGGGCGCGACGGTCGGGCGCTTCCACGTCACGGATCTCCAGGTCCAGATGCGCCGGCTCCCGAAGCCCATCATCGCGATGGTCGCCGGGTACGCGATCGGCGGCGGGCACGTCCTGCATCTCTGCTGCGACCTCACGATCTCCGCCGACAACGGGCGCTTCGGTCAGACCGGACCGCGTGTCGGGTCGTGGGACGGCGGGTTCGGCGCATCGCTCCTGCGCGACCTCGTCGGACCGAAGCGGGCGAAGGAGATCTGGATGCTGTGCCGTCAGTACAGCGCGCAGGAGGCTCTCGACATGGGCCTCGTCAACGCCGTCGTCCCCCTCGAGCGCCTCGAGGAGGAGACCGTCGCGTACTGCCGCGAGATGCTCGCCCTCTCCCCCTTCGCCCTCCGGCTGGTGAAGTCGAGCTTCCACGCGCACGAGGACGGCTACGCAGGCATCCAGCAGCTCGCGCACGACGCGAACCTCCTCTTCTACGGCGCGCCGGAGGCTCAGGAGGGCCGCGACGCCTACAAGGAGAAGCGCACGCCCGACTTCTCGCAGTTCCCGCGGCGGGCCTGACGCGGTGGGTCCCGTCCGCATCTGGCTGATGGCGGCGCGCCTGCGGACGCTGCCCGCCGCCGTCGCCCCCGTCCTCGTCGGCACCGCGCTCGCGGTCCAGGCGACCGACGACATCCGGGTCGGCGCGTTCATCGCGGCGCTCCTCGGAGCGATCCTCATCCAGGTCGGGACGAACCTCTCCAACGACTACTCCGACGCGCGTCGCGGCGCCGACACCGAGGACCGCCTCGGCCCCGTCCGCGTCACGGCGGGCGGGCTCGTGCCGCCGCGGCAGGTCCTCATCGCGGTGTACGCGACGTTCGGCGCCGCGCTGCTCACGGGCGTCTACCTCGTCTCCGTCGCCGGCTGGGAGCTCCTCGTCGTCGGGCTCGTGTCGATCCTCGCCGGGGTTCTCTACACGGGCGGCCCCCGTCCCTACGGATACGAGGGGCTCGGCGAGCTGTTCGTGTTCCTCTTCTTCGGGATCGTCGCCGTCGCCGGCTCGTCGTTCGCGCAGACCGAGACGTGGCCGTGGGAGGCGTTCGCGCTCGCGGTCCCGGTCGGGCTGCTCGCGAGCGCGATCATGGTCGTCAACAACGTCCGCGACATGGACACCGATCGCCGTGTCGGCAAGCGGACGCTCGCGGTGCGGCTCGGCCGGGCGCGCACGCGTGATCTCTACGCCGCCATGGTGTTCCTCTCGTTCCCCGCCGCGCTCGTCCCGTGGGTCGCGGGCCCGCTCGACGCGCCGCTGCTCCTCGTCCTCCTCGCCCTTCCCCTCGCGGTGCCGCTCGTGCGGACCGTCCGCACGCACTCCGACGGCCCGACGCTCAACGGAGCGCTCGCGCGCACCGGCATGGTGCAGCTCGCGTTCTGCGTCCTGCTCAGCGCGGGCATCCTCCTGTCCTGAGGCGACCCCGGACGCCTTCGGCCACCGATGGAACTTCGCGTCGAGAGCCTCCGAGTCCCGCTCCGTCTCCCGCTGCGCGCCTCCTGGGGCGTCCTGCAGGAGCGCGTGCTGTTCATCGTCACGCTCACCGGGGAGGACGGCGCGGTCGGCCTCGGCGAGGCCGCGCCGCTGGAGCCCTACGACGGGGTGTCGGCGGGTTCGGTCGTTGCCGCGCTCGACGCGTACGCCGATGTCGTGCGGGCCCTCCCGGAGCAGGCCCCGGGGAACCTCGTGCTCGACGCGTGCCGGCGGGCGGCGGATCTCCCCCAGGCGCTCGCCGCGGTCGACATGGCCCTGTGGGACCGCGCGGGCCGGCGGAGCGGACGCCCCGTCGCCTCATTGCTCACCGACCGGCCGGCGGACGCGGTGCCCGTGAACGCGACGATCGGCGCCACCGAGCCCGGCGGTGCGGCGGTCGCGGTGCGCCGGGCCGTGGAGGCGGGCTTCACCTGCGTGAAGGTGAAGGTCGGCGTGGGCGGCATCGACGCCGATGTGGACCGCGTCGTCGCCGTTCGCGCGGCGGGCGGCCGCGACCTCGCGATCCGCCTCGATGCGAACGGGGGCTGGACCGTTCCCGAGGCGATCTCCGCCATCGAGCGCCTGAGCGCGGTCGGCCTCGAGCTCGTCGAGGAGCCCGTCCACGGGATCGCTGCGCTGCGAGAGGTGCGCGAGGCCGTCGCGACGCGCGTGGCGATGGACGAGACGGCGGGCGAGGTCGGCGCGATCGGGGCCGGGGCCGCCGAC
>JBFIDS010000562.1:0-2599 GCA_041603715.1 Paraconexibacter sp.
CGCGACCACGACGACGTCGGGCGCGTGGGCGAGCAGATCGTCGAGCGTCGCGCACGCCTGCGCGCCGTGGTCGGCCGCGAGCGCGCTCGCCGCGTCCGGCGCGACGTCGAAGCAGGCGACGAGCTCGTCCCCGTCGAGGGCCTCGGCGCGCTTGCGGCCGATCAGCCCGCAGCCGACGATCCCGACGCGCAGCACGTTCGTCATGCGGGCGCGGAGTCCCCGAGGACGATCCCGGGCTCCTGGGCGAACCAGTCGAGCGTCGTGACGATCGACTCCTTGATCGTCCGGGTGGGCGCCCATCCCAGGGCCCTGATCTTCGCCGTGTCGAGGTGGATGAGCGGCGAGTCGCCGGCCCAGCCGCGCTCTCCCCCGGTCTTCTCGATCGCGGGCGTGATCCCGAGGTGCCCGGTGATCGTCGCGACGGAGTCGTCCACGCGGACGGTCTCGTCGGTCCCGAGGTTGTAGACGTCGAACCCGGGGTCGGACCCATGGTGCTCGAGCGCCGTGAGGATCGCCGTCACGCAGTCCTGGATGTAGAGGTAGGACTTCGTCTGGCGTCCGTCGCCGAGGACGCGCAGTCGGGTCGGGTCGCGCTGCAGGGCGCGGTAGAAGTCGATGACGTGCCCGTGGGTGTAGCGCTCCCCCAGGAGCGACACGAACCGGAAGACGAGCCCGCGGAACCCGTACCCGTGGGCGTAGGCGGCGATCATGCCCTCACCGGCGAGCTTCGACGCGGCGTAGAGCGAGGTCTGCGCCGGGAAGGGGCAGTCCTCGGGTGTCGGGAAGACCTCCGGCTCGCCGTACACCGACCCGGTCGAGGAGAAGACGATGCGCTTCGCCCCGGCGGCCCGCATCGCCTCGAGGACGTCGGAGGTCGCGATCGTGTTCTGCTCGAGGTCGCGACGGGGGTTGTCGAGACCGTGGCGCACATCGGCGTTGGCCTGGAAGTGGAACACCGTGTCGCACCCCGCGACCGCCTCGCCGAGCACCGTGGGATCGAGGATGTCGCCCTCCACGAGCTCGGCGCCACGGTCGAGGGCATCGCGGACGAACTCCCGCCTCCCCGTGCGGAAGTCGTCGAGCAGGACGACCTCGACGCCCATCTCGACGAGGCGGTCGGCCACGCTGCTTCCGACGAATCCGGCACCGCCGGTGACGAGGGCTCGCTTCATGGGGCGCCACCCTAGCGGCCGGACCCGGGGAAGCGGCAGAGCGCAGCGCCGGGTACGCTCCGGCGCATGTGTCTCGGCGTGGGGGTCGGGGGGCGTCCCCCGGGAGAGTGAGCGCCGATCCGGAAGTCGTCGCCTTCGGACTCGGCGTCGGTGTGCTCGTCGGCCTGACCGGAATCGGCGGCGGCTCCCTCATGACCCCGTTGCTCATCCTCTTCGTGGGGGTCCAGCCCGTCGTCGCGATCGGCACCGATCTCGCCTACGGGGCCATCACGAAGACCGTCGGCGGCTGGCGTCACCTCCGCCAGGGAACCGTCGATATCGGCGTCTCCCTCTGGCTGGCGATCGGCTCCGTTCCCGGGGCGCTCGTCGGGGTCGTCCTCCTCGACATCCTCTCCGATCGCTACGGGCAGGCGTTCGAGGACGGTCTCCTCGTCGTCGTCGCGGTCGCGCTTCTCCTCGTGGGGCTCACCATCGTCGGTCGGGCCCTCTTCGCGCCCGGCGCGGCGACTCGCGAACGCGAGAGCGTCCACCTCGACTCGCGCAACCGCCTCACCGCCGTCCTGACCGGCTTCCTCGTCGGCGTGCTCGTCGGTGGGACCTCGGTCGGGTCGGGCGCGCTCATCGGCCTGGTCCTCATCATCGTGTTCCGACTCACGCCGCACCGCGTCGTCGGGACCGACGTCTTCCACGCCGCGATCCTGCTGTGGGTGGCTGGGATCGCACACTGGATCGGGGGGAACGTGGATCTCGTGCTCATGGCGAACATCCTGATGGGCTCACTCCCCGGAGTCGTCGTCGGGACGGCCCTGATCGGCCGTGTCTCCGCTGGCGTGCTGCGCCCAGCCCTCGGATGCATGCTGCTCGCTGCGAGCGTCGCCCTGCTGCGCAAGGGCGGGCTCGACGTTCCCGTCTCGGCGATCGTCTGGGTGCCAGGCCTTGCCGCCGCGACATACGTCATCGTGCACCGGCGTCGCGCCAGCCAGGACGCGAGCAACTCATGTCACTGATCGAACCCTCACCCCATCTCGACGTCCTCGAGGCCGAGGCCGTCCACATCATGCGCGAGGTCGCCGCCGAGCTCGAGAACCCCGTCCTGCTGTTCAGCGGCGGCAAGGACTCGATCGTGCTGCTGCGCCTCGCCGAGAAGGCGTTTCGGCCCGGGCGGTTCCCGTTTCCGCTCATGCACGTCGACACCGGGCACAACTTCCCCGAGGTGATGGAGTTCCGCGACCGGCGCGTCGAGGAGATCGGTGAGCGCCTCGTCGTCGCGAGCGTGCAGGAGGCGATCGACTCCGGTCGCGTCGTCGAGGAGACCGGGCCGCGCGCCTCGCGCAACCGCTTGCAGACGACCGCGCTCCTCGATGCGATCGAGAAGCACGGGTTCGATGCCGCGTTCGGCGGTGCGCGCCGCGACGAGGAGCGCGCCC
>JBFIDS010000563.1:0-2586 GCA_041603715.1 Paraconexibacter sp.
ACGGGCGGGTCGGGCACGCGCCGGTTCCAGGTCGCCAGCACGCGGACCGGCAGGTCCGCGAGGCCGGCGAGCGCGGCCCGCAGCAGCCGGTGGTCGCGGTCCTGGGAGGTCGAGGGCGCGACGAGGACGAGCGGCTCCCGGCCCGGCGGCAGCTCGACATCCTGCGCGGGGGGCTCCCACTGGAGCGGGCCGACGGCGTGGGTGTGCGGGAGCCCCACCCGGCGCGGATACTCCAGCTGCGGGTACGTCGCGACGAGGCAGAGCTCCTCGCTGATGCCGCCGTGCGCGCGGTGGAGCTCGGGCAGCCCGAGTCGGACGCGCGTGTCGTTGAGCTCCCGCCGCCCCTGCTCGAGGCCACGGGCGACGAGACGGTCGACCGCGCCCCACATCACGCGGCCGGCCGGGGTGCGCGGCCTGCGGGCGCCGATCGAGTAGGGAGGGAAGTCCGGGTCGGGGCGAGGATCGACGTGGGGGACGAGCGTGGCGACCGGGATCCCCTCGAGCTCGGCGGCGAGCGCCGGCGCGAGCGTGAGGATGTCGGCGACGACGACGTTCGGACGGTGCTCGCGGACGAGCGGGAGCGTGTCGTGCGTGGCGAGGACGACCGCCTCGTAGGGCTTGAGCGTGCGGCCCATCGTCGGGAAGACGTCGTACTCCGGGGCGGCGGAGAACGTGAGCCCCTCGGCCTCGACGTCCTCCCGCCAGCGGCTCCACGTCTGGACCACGACGTCGTGCCCCCGGGCGCGCAGGGCGCGCCCGAGGGCGATGACGGGGAACGTGTGGCCGGGGTCGCCGAAGGCGCCCAGCAGGACGCGCATCCGTGTCGCGTCCCGGGGGCTCAGATCTCCGAGTGCAGCTCGGCGACGGCGCGAAGCTGGTCGAGCCGCGCGTCCTTCGTCCACGCCATGGGCGTGACGCCGAGCGTGCCGACCCCCGCGTCCTTGTAGGCCCGCAGGCGGTCACGGACGACGTCGCGCGGGCCGCAGAGGCTCACGGTGTCGATGAGGTCGTCGGGGATCGCCGCCATCGCCTCGTCCTTCTTGCCCTCGAGGTACAGGTCCTGGACCTCCTGCGCGGCGTCGTCGAACCCGTAGCGACGGACCAGCTGGTTGTAGAAGTTCTTGTCCCGCGATCCCATGCCGCCGATGTAGAGGCCGAGGAACGGGCGCATGAGGTCGCGCGCCTGCGTGCGGTCCCCTCCGACGTACACCTGCACCGACGGGGCGATCTCGACGTCGTCGATCGTCTTGCCCTCGGCGCGATCCACGCCGATCTGCAGCTCCTCGCGCATGACCCCGACGTGCTCGGGCGAGAAGAGCGTCGGGATGACGCCGTCGGCGATCTCCGCGGCGAGCTGGGTGTTCTTGGGCCCGATCGCCGCGATGAAGATGGGGACGCGGTCCTGCACCGGGGCGATCGTGAGCTTCAGCGCCTTGCCGGGCCCGTCGGGGAGCGGCAGGTCGATCGATTCGCCGTGATACTCGACGCGCTCCCGGGCGAGCGCCATGCGGAGCACCTCGACGTACTCGCGGGTCCGCGCGAGCTGCTTGCCGAACCGCACGCCGTGCCAGCCCTCGCTCACCTGCGGGCCCGAGCTGCCCAGGCCGAGGATGAACCGACCGTCGGAGAGCTGGTCGAGCGTCGCAGCGGTCATCGCCGTCATCGCGGCGGTACGGCCGGGCATCTGGAAGATCGCCGAGCCGAGCCGGATCTTCGTCGTCTGCCCGGCGAGCCAGCCGAGGATCGTCGCGGCGTCGGACCCGTAGGCCTCCGCCGTCCAGACGGAGTCGTACCCGAGGCGCTCGGCCTCCTGGACGATCGCGAGCTGGTCTTCACTCGTGAGGCCGAGGCCCCAGTAGCCGATGTGGACGCCGAGCTTCATCTGCAAGTTCCCTTTCAGGGCGAAGGAGATCCGTGGACGGGGTCGAGGGCCGCTGCTAGCGTGCCCGTCGGCCCGACTGGAGGGGCCCGAACCCTATGTCACGACGCCACCGCTCGCCCATCGACGACCTTCGCCTCGCGATCGACTGCCTCCCGACGCCGACGCGCGTCGCGATGCTCGAGGGCATCCACGCCAACGACATCATCGTCGGCGCGTACACCGATCGCCACGGCGGCGTGTGCCCGATGCTCGCCGCCCATCGTCATGGTGGCCGCACGAACTTCGTGTCCTTCGCCAAGGCGTGGGACCGCTTCACGAACGCGAAACGCGCCCGTCAGGCGACGCGGCGCGAGGTCGCGATCCTCCGCAGCCACCTCGAGGCCTCGCTGCTCGCCGATGAGGACGTCGATCTCCGCGACGCGATCCGCGAGCACCGCGAGCTCCTCTCGCAGCGCACCGAGGAGCGCGCCGCGCAGGAGGCGACCCGCAAGCGGCTCGCCGGCCGTCCCGGCGACGCCTACCGCGGGCGCGAGCTCGGCGGTCGCGCCGGGTGGAGCTGGCTGCGTCCGTTCCGTCGCCTCGACGAGTACGAGGCGGCGCTCGCGGCGGTCGAGGCCGAGCGCGAGGCGCTTCTCGCCCGGCGCGCGGGGTCGGCACCGCGCGAGGATCGCGAGCTGCAGGAGGCCTGAGCGGGCGGGGCGGAC
>JBFIDS010000564.1:0-2584 GCA_041603715.1 Paraconexibacter sp.
CCGCCGAGGTCCAGGTAGGTCGCAGAGATGGATGACTGCTCAACGACAGAATCCGGCTTACCGACGTGCTACGGAAAAGGCCCGCTCCGGCGGGCCTTTTCTATGGGCGGCCGACCGCGGTCGTCGCGCGCCGGTACCCGGGCGCCAACGCGCCCGCACTGCCGCCGCCGTCAGGGCCGCGCCGCGGTGAAGCAGAACTGCAGGCACGCGAAGGTGTACTCGCCTCGCTCGCCGAGGGCGTGCTGCTCGGCCTCCCAGGCGCGCGCATCCTCTTCGGTGACACCGGCCCGACCGGCGGCGAACCTCGCGATGAGCCCGCTGATGCCGGCACCGTAGGTGTCGGTGTCGAACGCGCCCGTCGCCGCGAAGGGGTGTGCCTGCATCTCGACCACCTCGAAGCCCGCGGCGCGCATGGCGGCACCCAAGGTCAGCGGCAGCGAGGGGTGCGCGAGGTGCTCGTCCCACGCCGTGAGCACCCGCTGCATCCGCGCGGGGTCGGCCGAGTGCCATGAGACCGTCGCCCAGTCGATGTCCCAAACGGCGACGCGGCCGCCGGGGCGCACCACGCGGTGCAGCTCGCCCAGGGCTGCGGCGACGTCCGGCACGTACTCGAGCACCTGCACGCACAGCGCGGCGTCCGCGCTCTCCGAGTCGAGCGGTAGGCGCGTCGCCTCGCCGGAGCGGAACTCGACGTTCGGATGCTCGCGACACCGCTTCTCGGCGACCTCGAGCATCTGCGGGCTGCTGTCGACGCCGATGACCGCCCCGTCGGGGCCGACCTCGGTCGCGACTTCCGCGCACATGAAGCCGGGGCCGCAGCCGACGTCCGCGATCCGCTCGCCCGGTGCAGCGCCCAGCGCGGCGCGCACGAGGCGCCGCCGGCGGTCGGCGTCGGCGGTGCGGTAGAGCGCCTCGAGCTCCTCGCGCGCCTTCTCGTCGAATTCGAGCTGAGCCATCGGGCGACCCTCGCACACGGGTCTGCGTCGTGTCGCGGGGGCGACACGATGGAAGCGGTCACGACCCGTTGCACAGTGGCGCCGACTCCGCGACCGAGACGACGAGGGCCCCGGGTGCCCCGGGGCCCTCGTGACTTCTCAGAGCACGCGGTCGACGTTCCTCCCAGACGCGTCGACCGCCTCGCCCGTGACGTTCGGTGCGCGCATCTCAGGGACGCGCGCCCGTGCCCCGGGCCAAGTGGGGGGTCAGCTCAACTCGCTGCCGCAACCGCTGCAGCGCGCCACGCCGCCACCGGGAACGACGCGCATCTCGCCCGTGCAGACCGGGCAGGTGGACTCGCCCGTCAGCGAGATCTCGTTCCACGTGCCCGTGAGCAGCGTGTCGAGAGAGACCTCGCTGCGAACGGTGGACGCCGCGGCCGGGGCCGCGACGACGCGCGGGCGCGCCGGCACCGGACGCGGGACGTCCGCGAGCACCGGCAGGCGACGGCGGGGACCGAGCACCTCCGGGCCACGGGCACGCGCACCGCGCGGGACGATCGGGTCGATCAGGGAGAAGGGGGTCATCGCGTCACCTCGGGTCGGTTCTCAGACACTGCGGAAGAGGCCGACGACGCGGCCCATCACGCGGACGTCCTTGGAGCGGATCGGCTCCATCGCGCTGTTCTCCGGCTGCAGCCGGATGTGGTCGAGCTCCTTGTAGAAGCGCTTCACCGTCGCCTCCTCGCCCACGAGGGCGACGACGATCTCACCGTCGGTCGCGGTCTCCTGCGGGCGGACGACGACGTAGTCGCCCTCGAGGATGCCGGCGTCCTTCATCGACTCGCCCCGGACGCGGAGGACGTACTCGCCCTCCTCGCCACCGGCCACCGTCGGCACGTTCACGTACTCCTCGATGTTCTCCTCGGCGAGGATCGGCTGGCCCGCGGCGACCGCGCCGACGACCGGGAGGCCCGGCCGGACGAGGCTGCGGACGTTGCCCTTGACGTTGTCGACGACGTCGCCCATCGCCTTGTCGAGCAGCTCGATCGCCCGCGGCTTCGACGGGTCGCGCCGCAGCAGGCCGAGCTTCTCGAGGTTCGCGAGGTGGGCGTGCACGGTCGACGACGAGGCGAGCCCGACCGCCTTCCCGATGTCCCGCACCGTCGGCGGATATCCGTACTTGGCGGAGTAGCGCTTGATGAAGTCGAAGATCTCCTGCTGGCGCTTCGTGAGGTCCATGCCGCGCTCCTTCACTGCCGGTGGTGTGGCTTCGGGTCGAACACTTGTTCGTACAGTAGCGCGGGGTGTCGACGGAAGTCAACCGGGCGGGGACGGGCGCCCCCGGCGACACGGCGTCCCCCGGCGGGAACCATGCGTCACCGGACCTTTGCAGGAGAAACACGCGTCCGGCCTCAGCCTCGGAAGAGGACGTCGGGCGGGCGCCACGAGATCGCCCGACCTCCTATACTGCGCGGCCCACCTGCGCCGGTGGCGGAATTGGTAGACGCGCAAGGTTGAGGGCCTTGTGAGCTTTACGGCTCGTGGAGGTTCGAGTCCTCTTCGGCGCACTTCGAAGGGCCCCGTGAACGCGGGGCCTTTCGCGTTCCCGGGCTCGGGGTCGCACGGGGCTCGCCCTCGGATGCCCG
>JBFIDS010000565.1:0-2584 GCA_041603715.1 Paraconexibacter sp.
CGACGTCGCTCATGAGGCCGCGGCGAGCGGGCTCTTCGTGGGGATCCCGTCGTCCCAGCTCGACAGCTCGCGGCCCTCGATGTCGGCGGCCCACTGACGCCAGAAGGAGCGCATCTGCAGCTCGTCGTCGAACTGCGGCTCGCGCTTCATCCCCCGCGAGACGTCGTTCCACTGCTCGCCGCCGGCGTTGAAGCCGATCTGGCAGGAGTCGAGCGCCTCGACGTCGTCGGGGGTCGCGAAGCCACCCGGTCCGAGGAACTCGAGGAAGTTGTGCAGGCGCGTCTTCGCCCGCGGACCCGTCTCCTCGACGGGGGCCAGCGACCACGCGCTGATCTCCATGAGCCCCGGTGCGACGGGATAGAAGGTGCGCACCGTCGTCGCCATGATGTCGTTGATGACGAGATTCGGGTAGATGATCATGTTGCGATTCCATTCGCACATCTGCTCGGCCCGCGCCTCGCCGTGGCGCTCCTCCATCTCGCGGCGGGTCTGCTCGATCTCGGGCTTCGCGGCCTCGCCCATCTGCGGCACCCAGCGGGCGACAGGGCGGCCCCACGGCGACCAGTAGTGGATGACCGCGTGGCCGTTGCCGAGCGCCTCGCACGTGCCGTAGAGCTTCTTGGAGCCCTCGCCGACCCCGCCCGCGGAGATGACGTACTCGAAGTAGGTCTGGTGGGTCGGCATCCCGTGGTAGCCGTCGACGGAGTTCTCGGCGAGGAGCTTCCAGTTCGCCCGCATGGAGTAGAGGTGCGTGCCGTCCTGGACGCGCATCTGACCGCTCGCGGACTGGTCGACGACCATGTCGAGGATGTCGGTCGCACCGGCGAGGAAGTCCTTCAGCGAGCCGACGTCAGGACGGAAGCAGACGAACCAGAAGCCCTTGTACTGCTCCAGGCGCGCGACCGGCGTGAGGCCGCGGTCGCCCTTCTCGAAGCCACCGCCCTCGTAGGCGTCGGCGCCCGGGATGCCCTTGAGCTCACCCTCGGTGTTGAACGTCCACGCGTGGTAGAAGCACTGGAAGGCCTTCGCGTTGCCGGAGTCGTGGCGACACACGATCGCGCCCCGGTGAGGACACGTGTTGTGGAATGCGCGCACCTCGCCGTCCTGACCGCGGACGAAGATGATCGAGCGGCCCGCGATGCGCCGGCGGCGGTAGTCGCCGGGCTCGGCGAGCTCGGAGTCGTGGCCGAGGTAGAGCCAGCAGCGGTCGAAGATCCGCTCGTGCTCGAGCTTGAGGACCTCCTCGCTCGTCATGGACGACCGGTGCACTCGGAAGAGGCCCTTGTCGCGATCGTCGCGGATGAGCGACCCCAGCGACGCGGTGTCGATGTCGCGGAACGTCATCATCAGCCGGCCACCGCCCCGGCCGCCTCGGTGAGGTCGGCGAGCTCGGTCCCGAGGCGGAACGTCTCCGGCAGCGGGGTTCCCCACATGCTGTTGCCGAGGTGACCGACCTCGGTGTCCCACTTGATGGGCTCCCAGTCGGGGGCGAAGATGAGCATGCCACCGGTCCAGATCTCGACCCGGTTGCCGCTGGGCTCCTTGAAGTAGAGGAAGGTCGCGCCGCTCGTTCCGTGCTTGCCCGGGCCCCACTCGAGCTCGAAGCCGTGGTCGACGAGCAGCGACGCCGCGCGCAGGACCTCGTCGGCCGTGTCGGCGTAGTAGGCGACGTGATGCAGGCGCCCGCCGGACTGGTCGAAGCTCTTCGTGAGCGCGATCTCGTGCGACACGTTGTTGCAGCTCATCCACGACCCCCAGCGGGTGCCGTCCGGCCCGTGGATGAGGTAGTTGTGGCGGATGCCGAGGACGTCCGTGAGGAACTGCTGCTCGGCCGGGACGTCGTCGACGATGAAGGTGACGTGGTCGAAGCGCCGGGGAGCGGCGCCGCGGGGCGTGATCCGCGACGGGTGCGACGGCAGCCGCGAGGCCATCTCCGGCGGGGCGACGTACTTCTTCACCTCCCAGTAGAGCTCCATCGGGATGCCGCCCGGGGTGGTGAACTGCAGCGCATCGCCGTGGGCGTGCTCGTCGGAGCCCTCGATCCACGCGGTCACCACGCCGGCGGAGTGCAAGGCGGCTTCGAGCGCGTCCGCGTCCTCCTTCGCCGGCACGCGCCACGACATGTGGCCGAGCCCGGACTCCGGCGCCTCGGTGAGCATGAGGGTGTGGTGGTCCCAGTCCTGCCAGGCCCGCAGGAGCACCTGGCCGTCGCGTTCCTCGGAGACCTGCAGGCCGATGATGTCGCGGAAGTACGCCGCGGACGCCTCCAGATCGGTGACGCGAAGCTCGGCGTGGCCGAGATGGCTGATGGGCACGGCTGTTCTCCTCGGGGACCAGATTTGGGCTGGGGGCCGAGTGTGCGCGCGCAGCCGGGACGGCGACAACCGCCGTTCGACAATGATGAACGGAGGCGTCAACCGCCTACGATTTCGCAGATCCGCGCGACCGGATGAGCTTGTCGATGCGCGCGGTGGCCCCCAGGACGAGGCGGCGGTAGGCGTCCTCGTTGGCCCGTGAGACCTCGACCGGGGCGGAGATGCTGAGGGCGGCGACGACCTCACCATCGGCGTCGTGGATCGGCGCC
>JBFIDS010000566.1:0-2572 GCA_041603715.1 Paraconexibacter sp.
CGGCGAGCCGGCCGAAGCCCCACAGCGCCCGGCACAGCGCGATCGTCGCCTCGGCCCGCTGTCCGATGGAGCCGGCGGCGTCGACGGCGTCGATCAGCGTCCGGGGCGCGGCGGGATCGCCGTGCGCCGCCTGGGCTTGCCCGAGCTCGAGGAGCACCGTGTGTCGCACGTCGCCGCGGGCGGGCTCGTCGAGCGCTCGCCGGAGAAGTCGGCACGCGGCGGCCGGTGAACCGTCCTGACGGGCGGCCCTGGCGGCATCGAGCAGGGCCTCGACGATCGCGGGGTCTCCGACGGGGTCGCACATGAGGAGGTGCGCGGCGGCCGCGGTGGCCGTTCCGCCGGTCGACCTGATGGCGTGGGCCGCGGCACGGTGCAGGTCGGAGCGCCGCTCGGGTTCGATCCGCGCGTACGCCGCCGCCTCCGCGAGCGGGTGCACCCACGCCGAGAGCGGCCCGGGCCTCAGGAGGCCGTGCTCCGCGAGCGTGAACGCGGCCGCGGCGGCGGCCCCCGGGGTCAGCGTCGCGAGCGCGGCGGCTGTCTCGAGTCGCTGCGGCCCCGCGAGGATCGCGAACGCCTCCGCGAGCGCAGCGGCATCCGCGGGAAGGCGCCCCATCCGTCGCGCGACGTGGTCAGCCACCGCGCCCGGAGCGCTGTCGGCGACCGTCCGAGCCCCGGCGTCGTCGGGCGGGATTCCCTGGTCGAAGAGGTGGGCGCAGAGCGCCCGCAGCAGGTACGGGTTCCCGGCCGTGGCGTGGTGGCACGCATCGCAGAACGCGGTCGTCGCACCGGGAAGCCGCTCTCGGACGAGCAAGGCGCTGCCCGGTGCGGTGAGCGCGGTCGGGGTGACGGATCGTGCACCGGCGTCGAGCAGGTCCGCGGTGAGCGCGACGGATCGAGCCTCACCCGCGCGGATCGCGGTCACCAACCGCAGGCCCTGCACCTCGGCCCCGGCGAGGCGCACGGCGAGGGCCGCGGACTCCTCGTCTGCCCACTGGAGGTCGTCGATCAGGAGCAGCGTCGGCTGGTCCACGCACATGTGCTCGACGAGCCAGACGAGACCGTGCAGCATCTGCGCGCGCGCGTCACCGTGGGGCATGGGCCCGTCGGGCGGCGACCGCAGCACGCTCAGGGCGTGGGCGGCCGCGCCCTGTCGTGGCCGAACCGTCTCGAGGGGTTCCCCGAGCAGGTCGCGCAGGACACCGAACGAGACGCTGTCCCCACGGGGCCTTCCGGTCGCACGCAGGACGCGCAGTCCGGGACCACGAGCGACCTGGGCGGCGGCATTCAGGAGCGCCGTCTTGCCGATGCCCGGTTCGCCCGCGATCAGGAGCGCGCCGTGGGCCGAGGGCTCGGAGAGGTGCTCGGCGATGATGCGCAGCTCCCCGTCCCGTTCCACCAGCGACGGGTAAGGGGATGTCGCGGCGGACGCACCCACGAGCGAGACGATAGCCCTCGTGCCTATTCCTGGGGTCACGAAGGCGCGCTCCCACGTGGTTCGGGGCCCGGCGAGACGAAACCCTGGGGTGTCGAGCGGCGGGGGGCGCGCATGCTGGGAGGGCGCCCGTCCCGCCCGTTCCGCCAGGAGTCCTCATGCCCGTCGCGCCACGTCTCGTCCTCTCCGTTCTCGTCGTCGCGGGCGTGCTCACTGCGGCGGCCCCGGCCGAGGCGAGGATCGCCTGGCTGTGTCCGGGCGAACGTGGGATCTGCGCAGCCGCCGACGATGGTTCCGGCGCCGGCGTTCTCATCGGGGACCCCGACCCGGCCGGCCCGAACACCTTCCGGTCGCCGTCGCTGTCGGCCGCGGGCGACCGGATCGGCTACGTCTATGCGTCGTCGCCGTTCGTCGACACGGTTCCGACCGGCGGGGCGCCCCTGGCCGGGACGCGGACCGGGGTCGCGCAGCTGCTCGACCTCAGCGACGGTGGTCAGCACGTCGCGTGGGTCGAGCGGGAGCTGAGCCCCTTCGGCGGCTTCGCGTTCGTGGCGTACCACCAGCCGTTCGGGTTCCCCGGCCAGAAGCAGGTGGTGACGAACCCGGCTGCCGGCGTGGGTAACTGGGATGAGGGTTTCGAGTTCACGTCGCTGCAGTCCAACGCGACGGACTTCCGGTCCGAGATCTGCCGGATCACCACGGCGACCTCGGGGAACTGCTACACGATCTCGGCGACGCAGCCCGGTCGCAACCTCGGCGCGCACGACGCCTCTCCCGACCGCTCGCAGATCGTCGCGACGTCGTGTGACGCGCCGGCGTCGACGCCCTGCCGGATCGCTCTGCACGACGCCGCGACGGGGGCACCGCTCCGCGATCTGACCGCGGGACCGACGGACGGGAACCCGTCCTTCAGCCCCGATGGAGCCTTCGTCGCCTACGACGACGGCGCGAACGTGCGTGTCGTCCCGGTGGCCAGCGGGCCGTCCCGGGTCGTCGGGGCGGGAACCGACCCGACCTGGGGCGGGGGAGCCGGGGTCCCGGCCGCGGCGCCCGGCACCCCGACGCCGTCTCCGGTCCCGACGCCGGGTACTCCGGTCCCGGGGGCGCCGCCCCCGGGCGCCGAGGTGCGCTCGCCGGCGA
>JBFIDS010000567.1:0-2571 GCA_041603715.1 Paraconexibacter sp.
GAGCACGTCCGCGCGAGGGGGAGGGCCCAGTGGGTAGCGTGGCGCGGCCGTGCGCCGCCTCGTCCTCCTCGTCAGCGCGATCGTCTTCGTCGACACGATGTTCTACGCGGTCGTCGCGCCGCTGCTGCCGACGTACGCCGACGATCTCGATCTGAGCCGCGCCTCGGCGGGCGTCCTCGCCGCGGCCTATCCCGCGGGCACGTTCATCGGGGCGCTTCCGGCCGGCGTCCTCGCGGCGCGGCTGGGCGCGAAGGTGACGGTCGTCGCGGGCCTCGTCCTCCTCGGTGCCTCGAGCCTCGTCTTCGGCTTCGGGCAGGACGTCGTCGTCCTCGACGCCGCGCGCTTCGCCCAGGGCCTCGGGGGCGCCTGTTCGTGGGCGGGCGGTCTCGCGTGGCTCGTCGAGGCCTCCTCGCGCGGGGAACGGGGTGCGCTCATCGGCACGGCGCTCGGAGCGGCGATCGGCGGCCAGCTCCTCGGGCCCGTCGTCGGTGCGGTCGCCGAGGCGACCGCGCCCGAGATCGTCTTCGGATCGGCGGCGCTCGTCGCGGCGGCGCTGTCCGTGTGGGCGATCCTCACCCCGGGGACGGCGCGCCACGAGGCGCAGCCGCTGCGCGAGGTGACCCGTGCGATGGCGTCGGTCCCGGTCGCGACGGCGATGTGGCTCGTCGTGCTCCCGGCGCTCGGCTTCGGCGTCGTACAGGTCCTCGGACCGCTGCGCCTCGACGAGTTCGGCGCGAGCGCGACGCTCATCGGCGGGACGTTCCTCGTGGCCGCGGCCGTGGAGGCGACGATCAGCCCGTTCGTGGGGCGCGTGAGCGACCGTCGCGGCCGGCTCGTCCCGATCCGCGCCGGGTTGCTCGGGGCCTCCGCGGTCGTCGTCTTCATCGTCGTTCCCCAGGCCCCTGTCTTCCTCGCGGTGAGCATCGTCGCCGTGAGTGCGGCGATGGGGGCGTTCTGGGCACCGGCGATGGCGATGCTCTCCGACGCCGCCGAGGACGCCCGCGTCCAGCAGGGCTTCGCGTTCGCGCTCGTCAACCTCGCCTGGGCGACCGGCCAGGTCGTCGGCAACGGCGCCGGAGGCGGTCTCGCGGAGGCGACGGCGGACGTCGTGCCGCTCCTCGTCGTCTCGCTCCTGTGCTTCGCGACGTTCGTCGCGCTCACGCGCCGCCGGCCACCCGTACCGCAGGGGTGAGCGCGGCGGTGGCCCGGCCCGGCGTCGCGCCCGCCGGTCGGCACATCGGACGGACCAGTTCCAGCGAACGTCACCCGGGCCGGCGGGCACGGGCGCCGCGCGGGCGCTCGCCACGGTCCCGCGCTGAGGGGAGGGGGGAGAGAACGGGGCCCCCGAGCCTCAAGGGGGTATGGACGCCGCTCGCGAGCACGCCTTCGACCATCTCGTCTCGACCGTCCGCGCGCGGCTCCTGCGCGAGGCCGCCGAGGAGCCCCTCGCGAGCGGGTCGGTGGAGGACCGCGTTCGCGCGGCCGTCGACGCCCAGGCCGGCGCCCTCGACGCGACGACCCGCGAGGAGCTGCACCGCCGCGTCGTGCAGAGGACGTTCGGCCTCGGGGTGCTCGAGCCGCTCCTCGCCGACCCGGCGGTCGACGAGATCCTCGTGAGCGGGACCGCCCCGGTCTGGGTCGAGCGCGGCGGCCGGCTCGAGCGCACCGAGATCGCGTTCGCCGGGGAGGCGGACCTGCGGCACGCGATCGACCGGATCCTCGCGCCGCTCGGCCGCCGCGTCGACGAGTCCGAGCCGCTGTGCGACACGCGCCTGGCGGACGGCTCCCGGGTCAACGTCGTCCTGCCCCCGCTCGCCGTCGACGGCCCCGCCCTCACGATCCGCCGTTTCCGGGCCGCCGCGTTCACGCCCGACGCGCTCGTCGCCTCCGGCACCTGGCGGCCCGACGTGCGCGACCTCCTGCGCGACGTCGTGCGCGCGCGACTCAACGTCCTCGTGAGCGGGGGAACCGGCTCGGGGAAGACGACGACGCTCGGCGCGCTCACCGCGTTCTTCGGGGCCAGCGAGCGCGTCGTGACGATCGAGGACACCGCCGAGCTGCGGACGCAGAGCGCGCAGGTCGTGCGCCTGGAGGCCCGCCCGCCGAGCGTCGAGGGCCGCGGCGAGGTGACGATCCGCCGTCTCGTGCGCAACGCCCTGCGGATGCGACCGGACCGGATCGTCGTGGGGGAGGTCCGCGGACCGGAGGCGCTCGACATGCTCGCCGCGATGGCGAGCGGGCACGACGGGTCGCTGTGCACGGTCCACGCCGACGGCCCTGCCCAGGCGCTGCGTCGCATCGAGACCCTCGCGCTGATGGCGGACGTCGGCCTCCCGCACGCGGCGATCCGGGAGCAGGTCGCCTCGGCGGTCCACCTCGTCGTCCACCAGGTGCGCGACGCCGACGGCGCCCGTCGGGTCGCGCAGATCGGCGCCGTCGGCGGCACCGGAAACGACGCCCTGCGGGTCCTGCCGCTGCTCGCTCCCGATGGGGCGCTGCGCCCGCTGCCGCCGGAGCTCCGCGCCCGTCTCGCACCGGAGGAGGCCGCGCCGCCGTCCGGCCCCGGCCGGC
>JBFIDS010000568.1:0-2569 GCA_041603715.1 Paraconexibacter sp.
GCTCGTCAGCCCGCGCGCGCCCGCGGGGGCAGCGCCCACCACGACCGCACGCGCGCACGCAGGCCGCCGCCCGCGGCGAGCGCCCGCCGCAGCGCGCGTCGCTGGGCCGCCGTCGGCCCGGGCATCGCGCCCTCCGGGGCGGCGTAGCGCGCGGCGCGCAGGGCGGCGAGGTAGCCGCCGTCCCCGAGCTCGCGCTCGAGCTCCGAGAGAGTGGCCCCCGGGGCGGGCTCGCGGCCCGCGCGGCGCAACGCACGTCGCAGCTCTTCCACCTCCGCCTCCACGGTCCTGACCCCGCGACGGGCGCGACGGCCGACCACGAGGACCGCGAGGCAGGCGATCGCGGCGGCGAGCGCGAGAAGGAGCGCCCACGACGTCCCGTGGCCTCCGCTCCCCGCGTCGTCCCCGGCGGCCGCCGCCGGATCCGCCTCGTCCGGGGTCTGCGCCGCATCCTCGGCCTCCGCGTCGCTCGCCTCCTCCTCGTCCGCCGCGGTCTCGTCCTCCTCCTGCGGGTCGGGGAGCTGCGAGCGCGGTGGGGCCACCTCGGGCGTCGGGTCGAACGCGACCCAGCCCTCGCCGGGGAAGTAGGCCTCCACCCAGGCGTGCGCGTCGACGTCGCGGACCACCCACTCCTCGCGCTTCTCGTCGTAGGTGCCGCTCGTGAAGCCGGCCGCGACCCGTGCCGGGACGCCGCCCATGCGCAGCAGCAGCGTCATCGCCCCCGAGAACTGCTGGCAGTAGCCCTCGCGGGTGTCGAACAGGAACGCGTCGAGCGGGTGCCGGCGCGGAGCCGGGCTCTCCGTGTACGTCGCGCCGCGCTGGACGCGAGCGCGGACGCGCCGGGCGAAGTCGTAAGGATCGGTCGACTCCGCGCGCAGCCGCCGGGCGAGTGCATACACGCGGGCGTACGGCGAGACGCCGACGAGCTCCTCGCCGCGCTCGTCGGTGAAACCGCCCTGTCCGTAGAACGCGTACGTCGGCGCGTCGTCGTCCCAGAACGGGAACAGCACCTCGAGGCGGCCCCGCCCCTCGGGCAGGCGCATCGTCATGTACGGCTGCATCGTGGCCGGGTAGTCCGTGCCGGCCTCCCGCAGCCGCGACGACCCCGGACGGGGCACGTACACCTCGGCGCGATAGCTGTCGCCCTTGCGCAGCGGGCGGCTCCCGGTGCGGAACGTCCCCGAGCCCCCGTCGCGGACGAGCCGCGGCGAATCGCGGACCGCGACGGTCGTGCCGGCGGCGATGTAGTCGCTCGACTCGAGGTTGCGGACCACGACCTCGAGCCGGTCGCGCGCCCGCCGGTCGGGCGTGAACTCGGTGTCGGGGACGCCCGGCGGGTTGCGCCGACCCTGGACCCAGGCGGTCCCGTCGAAGTCGCTGAGGACCGTCGCCTTCCAGTACGCCGACCGCCGCGCCTTCACGCGCAGCACCTCGCGGCCGTCCCGCGGCCATTCGAGCGGCCCGTAGTCGTGGGACCAGTCGAACTCCGTGCTCGACGCGGACTGGAGGTTGTCGGCGACGATCTGCTCGTAGTCGATGAGCGGCTCGGCGCGATCGATCTGCGGCGAGACCGCGAGCGCGAGGAGGACGCCCGCACCGGCGAGCCCCCCGGCGATGCGCAGCTGCCCGAGCCGCAGCCGGTCGGCCCAGAGGAACGCCACGAGCAGGACTGCGAGGAGAGCGCCCGAGAGGAACGGCGAGCTCGGCGGCTCCTCGACGACGGGCACCGCGTAGAGCACCCCGAGGAGGGCGGCGGAGACGACGGGGGCCCGCGCGCCACCGCGGCGCCCGGCGAACGCGGCGACCGCGCTCGCCCCGACGATGAGCGCACCGCCGAGCACGATGACGGCCCGTACCCACTCGTCGGTCCCCGGGTAGGGGATGCGGACGTCCGGCAGCGAGTCGAGGCCCTGACCGACACCGGAGACGAGCTCGCCCCAGCGGTCGGGCAGCAGGAGCCGCAGCTCGATACCGCTGCACACCGCTCCGAGGAGCACGACGGCGAGCGCGGCCGCCGGGAGCGACACGCGCCTCACCCGGGCACCGCCGTGTCGGTGCGCCGCGAGCAGCGAGACGGCGAGGACGACGCCGCCGAGGACCGCCGCGACCGCCGCGACGACGGCCACCGGGCGGACCTGGCCGGCCCAGTGCAACCCGCAGAACAGCGCGAGAACGCTCCACGTGACGATCCGGGCGACGTCGGCCGACGTCCCGTCGCGGATCATGCCGCGCCCTCGGCCGTGCCGGCGAGCGGACGGGCCGGCCGAGCCGACCGGGCCCCGCCCGAGGTCTCGTACCCGCGGCACCCGGCCACCGCGAACAGCTCGCGCGCGCCCGGCAGCGGCTCCGGGACGACGAGGACGCGCCCGCCCGCCGGGGCCTGGGCGAGCGCGCGCGGCGCGCGGCGCAGCGCGCGAGCGCTCACGTACACCACCGGGCCGACCCGCCCGGCGATCCCCGACAGGGCGGGGCGCTCGGCCGGGCCGACGAGCGCGAGGCGCGCGTGGATCCGCGGCCAGCCGCCGAGCGTCGCGTCGATCGAGACCGGCCGGCGGTCGCCCGGGAGGAGCAC
>JBFIDS010000569.1:0-2556 GCA_041603715.1 Paraconexibacter sp.
CGCCGCGGCCGCCTCGCCCGGCGGGGCGGACGCGCACGAAGCGGCCCGCGCCGCGCTCGCGCGCCTCCCGCGCAAGGAGCAGCTCTTCGTCCTCGCCCGCACCGGCGAGCGGGTGAGCGGCGAGGCCTGCGAGCGTGTCACCCGGCTCGTCGAGGGACCGCTCGAGCGACGGCTCGAACGATGGGGTCGGGCACGTGGCCGCCGCCCCCGGCTCCGCGCCGCGCGGGTCCTCACCGCCACCGGCGGGGGATCCGCCGTCATGCCGCGGCTCATCGAGGACGGCGACCCGCTCGTGCGGGCGCAGGCGGCGATGTGGGTGGTCCGTCACGGCGACGACGACGCCGTCGCCGCCCTCGTGCGCCACACCCTCCACGACGAGGGGCTCACGCGCTTCGCCTCCGCGGACGCGGTCGTCCGCCTCGGCTCCCGGGCGACACCCGCGCTCGCGGCGGCGATCCGCGACGGCTCCGGGCTTTCCCTGGTCGTCCCGCTCCGCGTCGCCGGCCACGTCGGCGACCTCGGGCTGCTCGACGCGGTGCTCGCCCACCGTCACGCTCCCGAGCCGGCCGTGCGGGCCCAGGCGCTGCGCAGCGCCGCGCGGATCGGCGGCATCGCCCAAGCCGAGTTCCTCCTCGACGCGCTCGACGACCCCGACGCCGAGGTCCGGGTGGCCGCCGTCGAGGGCCTCGGGCGGATCGGCGCATGGCGCACCGCACCGCAGATCGGCCGCGCGCTGCGCGCCCAGGCATGGGACGTGCGGCGCGCGGCCGGGCTCGCGCTCCTCGCCCTCGACGCCCCGGGCCAGCTCGTCCTCCGCCGCGCGCTCGACGACGACGACCGCTTCGCGCGCGAGATGGCCCGCCGGGCCCTCGACGAGGAGCGTGTCGGATGACCCTCGTCCAGAGCATCGAGTTCGCCGTCCTCGTCTACTTCGTCTTCGTCAACGGCCTCCTCATCGGTCAGCTCCTCCTCACCTGGCTCGACCTGCGCCGCGAACGGCTCCAGACCTGGCTTTCCGACCCCGCCCACCTGCGCGGCTCCGAGCTCGCGCCGCGCATCAGCGTCATCGCGCCCGCGTACTGCGAGGCGGCGACGATCGCGCAGAGCACGAAGGCGCTGCTCGCCCTCGGCTATCCGCAGCTCGAGGTCGTCGTCGTCAACGACGGTTCCCCGGACGGCACGCTCGCCGAGCTCGAGCGCGAGTTCGGCCTCGAGCCCGTCACCCCGATCTACCGCCGGACGATCGCGACCGCCCCCGTGCGCGCCGTCTTCCGGTCCCACGAGGCCCCGGCGCTCGTCGTCGTCGACAAGTGGGGCGGCGGCAAGGCCGACGCGCTCAACGTGGGCCTCTGCGTCGCGACGGGCGAGCTCGTCTGCGCGATCGACGCGGACACGATCATCGACCCCGACGCGCTCGTGAAGATGGTCCGGCCGTTCCTGGACCGCGACGACGTCGTCGCCGCGGGCGGAACGATCCGTCCCGTCAACGGCTGTCGCGTCGTCGACGGGCGGGTCGTCGACATCGCGGTCCCCCGCCATCCCCTCGCCGCGCTCCAGGCGGTCGAGTACCTGCGGGCGTTCCTCCCCGGCCGGGTGGGCTGGAACCGCCTCGGTGGCAACCTCATCATCAGCGGCGCGTTCGGCCTGTTCCGCCGGGACGCGATGCTCGCGGTCGGCGGCTACGAGGACGAGACGGTCGGCGAGGACATGGAGCTCATCGCCGCCCTGCGCCGGCACGGCCACGAGACGAACGGGCCGCGGCGGGTCGAGTTCGTCCCCGAGCCGGTCGCTTGGACCGAGGTCCCCGAGTCGCTGCGGACGCTCGGGCGTCAGCGGGACCGCTGGCACCGCGGACTCGCCGACGTCCTCTGGCGCCACCACGCGACGGTGCTGCGCCGCCGCTACGGCGCCCTCGGGCTCATCGCGATGCCCTACTTCATCCTCATCGAGCTGCTCGCGCCGGTCATCGAGGCGGCCGGGCTCCTGCTCCTCCTCCTGTCGTTCCTCTTCCTCGGGTTCAACGAGCAGTTCGCGCTCCTCTTCCTCCTCGTCGCGTACGGCCTCGGCCTGCTCATCACGACCGCGACGATCCTCACCGACGAGCTCACGCTGCGGTCCTTCGGGCGGTCGAGACAGACCTTCCGGCTGCTCGTGTGGGCGCTCATCGAGCCGCTCGGGTTCCGCCAGCTCACGGTCCTGTGGCGGCTGCGCGGGCTGATCAGCTGGCTGCGCGGCGACCGCCAGTGGGGTCAGATGACCCGACGGGGCTTCTCCAGGGGCGCGACCCCGCCCGACAGCTCCGAGACGACCTCCCCGAGCCTCCTCACGCCCTTCGCGATCGCCGCGGGCGACAGGGAGCCGTAGCCGAGGACGATCGCCCCCGACTCGGCCATCGGGTCCGCGAACCAGGCGCCGAGCGGGTAGGCGCCGACGCCGCGGGCCCGGGCGCGGTGGAGCAGGCGGCCGGTGGGGACGGCCCGAGGGAGCCGCACGAGCGCGTGGAGGCCGGCGGCGACGCCCTCGACCCGTGCACCCGGGATCTCGCGCGCGATCGCG
>JBFIDS010000570.1:0-2551 GCA_041603715.1 Paraconexibacter sp.
CGCCCACGAGCGCGAGGTCTTCGCCCGCGACGGGATGCTCTATGCGGCGAGCGAGTTCGTCGAGCTCATCGACGGCGAGGAGGTCTTCACCGAGTCGGTCCGCTACCGCACCGTGGGCGACATGAGCTGCACCGGCGCCGTGCGCTCCACGGCGAGCACGCTCGACGACGTCGTCACGGAGATCGCCGCGACCCGCGTCACCGAGCGCGGCGAGACGCGCGCCGACGACAAGGTCACCGAGGCCGCGATGGAAGACCGCAAGGTCGCCGGGTACTTCTAGGACGGCTGTGAGGAGACGAGAGAGATGTCGATGACCACCGAACCCATCCAGCCGGCTGCCGCGGCCGAGCTCGCCGACGCCGGACTGCTGCGCCTCGCGACGGCGGGCTCCGTCGACGACGGCAAGTCGACCCTCATCGGGCGACTGCTCTTCGACTCGAAGGCCGTCCTCGCCGACCAGCTCGAGCACGTCGAGGAGGTCTCGCGCAAGCGCGGCTCCGACGTACCGGACCTCTCCCTCCTCACCGACGGCCTGCGCGCCGAGCGCGAGCAGGGCATCACGATCGACGTCGCCTATCGGTACTTCGCCACGGCGCGACGCTCGTTCATCCTCGCCGACACGCCCGGCCACGTGCAGTACACGCGCAACATGGTGACCGGCGCCTCGACCGCCGACCTCGCGATCGTCCTCATCGACGCGCGCAAGGGTGTTATCGAGCAGACGAAGCGCCACGCGTACCTGTCGGCGCTCCTCGGGATCCCGCACCTCGTCGTCGCGGTGAACAAGATGGATCTCGTCGACTGGGACGAGAGCGTCTTCGACGGCATCGTGCGCGACTTCACCGAGCTCGCCGGCCGCCTGCGCGGCGTGCGCGACACCACGTTCATCCCGATCAGCGCGCTGCACGGCGACAACGTCGTCGACCGCTCGGAGAACACTCCGTGGTACGGGGGGCCGGCGCTGCTCGAGCACCTGGAGACCGTGGAGCTGAAGGGCGACCTCAACCTCGAGGACGCGCGCTTCCCGGTCCAGTGGGTCATCCGCGACGCCGCGTCGGACTACCGCGGCTACGCGGGCAAGGTCGCCTCGGGCGTGTTCCGGGCCGGCGACGAGATCGTCGTGCTCCCGAGCGGGGCGCGGACGGCGGTGAGCGCGGTCGAGACCCTCGACGGCCCGCTCGACGCGGCGTACCCGCCGATGAGCGTGACGATCCGGCTCGCCGAGGAGCGCGACGTCTCGCGCGGCGACATGATCGTCCACGCGGGCGACGACGTCCGCGTGACGCGCGAGATCGAGGCCGACGTGTGCTGGATGGCCGAGACGCCGCTGCGCCCGGGGGCGCGCTACGCGCTCAAGCACGCGACGTCGTCGGTCCGCGCGATCGTCGACGGCGTCCACGACGTCATCGACGTCCACACCCTGGAGGCCTCCGAGGACGCACCCGGCGAGCTCGCCCTCAACGACATCGGGCACGTGAGCCTGCGGGTCTCTCGCGAGCTCGCGGTCGACCCGTACGCGGTCAACCGCGTGACGGGCGCGTTCATCCTCATCGACGAGGGCACGAACGAGACGGTCGGCGCGGGCATGATCCGCTAGCGCGCGGCGTCGGCGCGCGAGCGCGGGGCCGGCGCGCCCGCGGGGCCGCGGGCTCGGCGGCGCAAACTTCGCGAGAATGGTCCCGCTATACCGGGCCTTCCTCACGAAGTTCGCTGTGCGGCGCCGCGCGCGCGGCCTTCCGCGAACGCGTCGCGGAGGTCCGCGACGACCTCGCGACGCCCTGCCCCGGTGACCTGGGCGTAGGTGTAGCGGCGCACGATCCACCCGTTCCGTCGCAGCCAGAGGTCCCGCTCGGCGTCGACCGCGGCATGACGCGGCAGCCGGTGCTGACCGCCGTCGAGCTCCACGACGACGCGCTCGGCCGCCCACAGGCAGTCGACGGTCCAGCGGCCGAGCCGGGCGTTGCGCAGGGGCAGCGGCACGTCGTGGGCGATGAGCAGGCGGCGAAACGCGCGCTCCAGGCGGCTGCGCATCTCCCCGTAGCCGGGCACGTGATCCTCCAGCGCCGCGCGGAGCCTCGCGCTGCCGGGATGCCCGCGACGCAGCACGGCGAGGACGTCGGCCGGCCGGACGCGGTGCTGGAACTCCGCCTCCTCCAGCGCCGCGAGAAGCGGGGCGCGGTGGAAGCGCACCGCGAGGTCGAGCAGCGTGCGGGCCGGCGTGGTGAGACGGAAGCGCCGGTCGCGGACGACGTCGCCGGGTCGGAGCGTCGTGCGATGCACCTCGATGCCTGCCGGGGCGACGAGCTCCAGGTGCGAGGCGAGGTCGACGTCGTCGCCAGCCGCAGGCACGATCCCCCACCGCAACGCGGCCGTGCGGTGGCTGAGGACCGTGCGTCCCCGGAAGACGAGCAGCGCCGCGATGAGGCGGGCATCCGCGCTGAGGAGCTCCAGCGGGGCGATCGCGTAGACGCCGGGGTGGACGTCCACGAGCCGCCCGGACGTGCGCGCGCGGTCGACCTGGCCGCGCTTCATCCCACGGGCGAGCAGCTGC
>JBFIDS010000571.1:0-2546 GCA_041603715.1 Paraconexibacter sp.
ACTGCGTGTCGGCCGGCCGACGGTCACCACGAGCGTCCGGGGCGGCGACCGCATCATCCGCACGTCGGCCATGAGGCTGCGCTGGCGCCGGGGCGCCGGACCGCTGAGGGAGGGGGACCTGCGCGTTCGCCTCGGCCGCCGCGTGCTCGTGCCACGCCCGGGCCCGAACCCGGCGCCGCTGGGCGGCTGGCGGCGGTCGCTCGACCTCGTCGACGGCCCGGTCCCGCTGCACGAAGGGATGCTCTCGCGGGCCGGCTGGTATCTCCTCGACGACAGCGCGACGCCGCTCGCCGACGGTGACGGCTTCGCCGTCCGAGAGGCCGGCCGGGAGAGCTATCAGGACCTCTACCTCTTCGCCTACGGGCGCGACTACGCACGCGGCCTGCGCGACCTGCGCGTGCTCACCGGGCCCGCGCCGCTCCTGCCCCGCAAGGCCTTCGGCGTCTGGTTCTCACGGTGGTGGCCGTACTCGGCCGCCGACTGGCGGGCCATCGCGGAGCGCTTCCGGGCCGAGCGAGTCCCGCTGGACACGATCTCGCTCGACACGGACTTCAAGGCCGTCCACGACCCGGCCGGCGCGGCGCTCGCCGCGACCGTCGTCGGGGCGCCGGGCCTGCCGTACTCGTGGAACGCCTGGGACTGGAACCGCGCGCTCTACCCCGACCCGGCGGCGTTCTTCCGGTGGGCGCGGGAGGCGGGCATCGAGGCGGGGCTGAACGTCCACCCGTCGATCAGCACGACCGACTCGCGTTTCCCCGAGACGCAGGCGCGCGCGGGTGGAGCCCTCCGTCCCGACGACGGCTGTCGCGTCGTGCAGGCCGACCCCGCCGGGGAGTGTGTCGTCTTCGACTGGGCCGACCCGCGTCAGCTCGACGCGTACTTCGCCCTGCACGAGCCCTTCGAGCGCGACGGGGCCGGCTTCTGGTGGCTGGACTGGTGCTGCGACGCGAGCCGCGCCGATGCCCCGGGGCTCACCCCCGACACGTGGATCAACAGCCGCTACGCGGCGCGCCAGCGGGCGCGTGGCTCGCGCTGGCCGGCGTTCAGCCGCATCGGCGGCTCGTTCCAGGCGGGCTTCGGCGGGGCGGTCGGCGTCGGGGCGTTCGCCGAGCACCGCCACACGATCGCCTTCACCGGCGACACCTGCGCCTCGTGGCCGCTCATCGCCTTCGCCTCGGAGGTCACGGCGGCGGCGGCGAGCATCGGGCTGCCCTACGTCAGCCACGACATCGGGAGCTTCCACGGCGTCTCGCCGCTGGGCGTCTGCAACAAGGACGTCAGTCCCTACCTCAGCGCGAACCTCAACGAGGTCCCGGGCGACATGTACGCGCGGTGGGTGCAGCTCGGGACCTTCCAGCCGCTCGACCGCCTGCACTCCCATCACGGCCTGCGCCTGCCGTGGGAGTACGAGGGCAAGGCCGGCCGGGTCGCCGCGGACTTCCTGCGCCTGCGCGGCGCGCTCGTGCCGCTGCTCTACGGGCTCGCGCGCGAGGCCCACGACAGCGGGCTGCCGATGGTGCGGGCGATGTGGCTGGGCTGGCCGGACCATGAGGCCGCCTACGAGCACCCGGCGCAGTACACGCTCGGTCGCGACGTGCTCGTCGCGCCGGTGAGCGCCCCGGGCGACCCGGCGCGGACGACGGTGTGGTTCCCGCCGGGGACGTGGGTCGACTGGTTCACCGGCGAGCGCCACCGCGGGCCCGCGGTGAGGGCGCTGAGCGTCCCGCTCGAACGCCTGCCGGTCTTCGTGCGCGCGGGAGGCATCGTCCCGCTCCAGGACGAGAAGCCCACGACACCCGTCGGACCGATGACGCAGGTGCGCCTCGTCGCCCACGCCGGCAGCGGCCGGGTCGAGCTCTACGACGACGCCGGGGAGGGGCTCGACCACGAGCGCGGCGCGTTCACCCGCACGACGATCTCCCAGCGTCGCTCGCGGGGGGTGACGCGGCTGACCATCGGCGCCGCGCGCGGGCGCCTTGCCGTCGCTCCCCGCGCGCGGAGGTACGAGATCGACCTCGTCGGCGTCCCGCGGCCCCGTTCGGTGACCGTCGCGGGCCGCCGCAGCACCGCCGTGACGTGGGAGGAGAGCACGCGCACCGCGACGGTCCGCACCGGTCGGCTGCCGACGTCGCGGGCCGCCCGGATCGTCGTGCGGTAGGGGCGCCCGCGTCGTCCCGCGAAGGCGCGGCGCGGCCGCCGCGAGCGTCAGGGTGCGTCGAGGTGCAGAGCGTGCTCCTCGACGAGCCGGCGCTGGATGGGGGTGAGCGCCGGGGGCATCGTGCCGTCCTCGAGAAGCACGCGGGCGGCCTGGTCGAGCGTCATCCCGGTGCCGGTGAGGATTCGGCCGACGACGGGCGGCGCGTCATCGCCGCAGACCCCGCAGGCCTCGTCGGCGCGCGTCGTGTCGGGTGGATCGGGCACCTCCCGCACTGTAGCCACCACGCGGCGTGAGACGGCGACGAGCGGGGCAGACTGGGCTCATGCGCCACGACTCGACGCCCGAGACGATCCGCGAGCTGCTCACCGAGACGACGACGTGGGCGATC
>JBFIDS010000572.1:0-2544 GCA_041603715.1 Paraconexibacter sp.
GCCCTCCGGCGACGTCATCTTGAGGATCAGCATGTGCTCGGCGAGCCAGCCCTCGTCGCGGGCCATGACCGACGCGATGCGCAGCGCGAAGCACTTCTTGCCGAGCAGTGCATTCCCGCCGTAGCCCGAGCCGTAGGACCAGATCTCGCGGGTGTCGGGGTAGTGGACGATGTACTTCGTGTCGGCGTTCGTCGGCCAGGTGACGTCCTCCTCACCCTCCTCGAGCGGCGCGCCGATCGAGTGGACGCAGGGGACGAAATCGCCGTTCTCCCCGAGCACGTCGAGGGCCTTCTGCCCCATCCGGGTCATGATCCGCATCGAGACGACGACGTAGGGCGAATCGGTGAGCTGCACGCCCACGTGCGACTTGTCCGACCCCACGGGCCCCATCGAGAACGGCACGACGTACATCGTGCGGCCGCGCATCGCGCCCTCGAAGACGCGGTCCATCTCCTCGCGCATCTCGGCCGGATCGCGCCAGTTGTTCGTGGGGCCCGCCTCCTCCTCCGTCGCGGCGCAGATGTACGTGCGGTCCTCCACCCGGGCGACGTCAGAGGGATCGGTCCAGGCGAGGTAGCTGTTCGGGCGCTTGGCGTCCGACAGACGGCGGAAGGTCCCCGCGTCGACGAGCTGCTGGGCGAGCTCGTCGTACTCGGCCGCGGACCCGTCGCACCAGCGAACCTGGTCCGGCTGGACGAGGGCGGCGATCTCGTCGACCCAGCCCAGGAGTTTCGCGTTCTTCGTCGGGACAGTGGTCTCGCTCACGGCGTTCCTTGACTCCTGCTTCGCGGATGGGGCCTCGGGGCGCGCTGGACCCCGGAAGGTTCGGCGCGGCGGCGGGTCACCCGGCAAGGTGGACGTCGCTGCGCTCAGACGATCCGGCAAGCCTAATGGGTCCTCCGGCAGCGCGGCGCGCGGGTCGCGCCTGTCATCCTCAGCATCAATGTCCGTCGTCGAAGGGGAGCCACCGACCGGCGCCGCTCCCGTCCCGTCCACCCCGGCCCGCACGGCGACCGACGCCGCCGCCGTACGCGGCCTCGCGTTCATCGTCTTCTTCGGCGGGGTGTCCAGCCTCGGAGCCGAGATCGCCGCCGCCCGCCTGATGGCGCCCTACTTCGGGGCCTCGACGATCATCTGGGCGAACACGATCGGCATCGTGCTCGTCGCCCTCAGCGTCGGCTACTGGTACGGCGGGCGACTCGCCGACCGCCACCCCACCCAGGAGCGGCTGCGCTGGACCGTGCTGCTCGCGGCGGTCCTCATCGCGCTCATCCCGCTCGTCGCCGGGCCGTTCCTCGACGTCGCCGTCGACGCGTTCGACTCGGTCGACGCCGGAGCCGCGGTCGGCTCGTTCATCGGGATCCTGCTCCTCCTCGCCGTCCCGCTGTTCCTCATCGGGACGATCACCCCATGGGCCCTGCGGCTCTCGATCTCCAAGGTCGAGAACGCGGGCGAGGTCGCGGGCCGTCTCTACGCGCTGTCGACCGTCGGGTCGCTCACCGGCGTGTTCCTCTCGGCGCTCGTGCTCATCCCCCTCATCGGGACGCAGCGCTCGTTCATCATCTTCGCCCTCGCCCTCGCGGCGGCCGCGGCGGTCGGCGGCGGGATGCCGCGGCGCGCGCTCGCCGCCCCCCTGCTCATCCTCGGTCTGCTCGCGCTCCCGCCGGGCGTGACGAAGCCCGGCGGCGCCGAGGGCGCGACGATCCTCGAGGAGCGCGACTCGACCTACCAGTACATGCGGGTGCTCGAGCGCGGCGACCGCCGCACGCTCGAGCTCAACGAGGGCCAGGCCGTCCACTCCGTCTACGAGCCCGACACGGTCCTCACCGGCGGCGTCTGGGACGGGTACCTCACCGCGCCGCTCACGGTGCTCGACGGCCCGCCGCGGTCGATGGCGATGCTCGGCAACGCAGCCGGGACCGTCTCCCGCGCCTACGGCCGCTACTTCCCCCAGACGCGGATCGACGGCGTCGAGATCGACGGGGACGTCACCGAGATCGGCCGCAAGTACTTCGACCTCGGCGCCAACGCCAACCTCGAGACGTACACCGAGGACGCCCGCCCCTTCCTGCGGCGCATCGACAAGCGCTACGACCTCATCGGCATCGACGCCTACCGGCAGCCGTACATCCCGTTCTACCTCGCCACCGTGGAGTTCTTCGAGCTCGCGCGTGATCGCCTCACCCCCGGCGGTGTCGTCGTCATCAACGTCGGGCACCCGCCAGGGGAGGACGCGCTCGAGGAGACGCTGACGAAGACCGCGCGCGAGGTCTTCCCGCACGTCGCCCGCTTCCCGATCGAGGACGAGAACACGCTGCTCATCGCCTCGATGACGACCCCGCCGTCGGCGGAGCGCCTGCGCCGCCAGGCACTGCCGGCCGACCTCGAGCCGCTGCGGGCCCGGACCGCGTCGCTCCTCGCGGGGCCCCTCTCCGGTGGCCGTGTCTACACCGACGACAAGGCACCCGTCGAGTGGCTCATCGACACGTCGATCGTGAGCTACGCGACCGGCGACGGGGCCGACGACCTGCGCGACCCGTGAGC
>JBFIDS010000573.1:0-2518 GCA_041603715.1 Paraconexibacter sp.
AGGTCGTGCGCGACGACGTCGCGGAGGCCGTTGGTATCCGGGGTCGCGAGGTTCGTCGAGGCGGTCGTGAACGCGACCCAGCGTCCGTCGCCCGAGATGTCGGCGTCGAAGGAGGTGCCGTTGGCCGCGACCCCACCGGCGGTCTCGGTCGCCCGACTTACGCTGCCCGTCGCGGTCTCGGCGACGAAGACGTGGTCCTGCCCACCGGCGAACGTCGAGTAGACGACCCGCGCCCCGTCGGCGCTGATCCCGAGGCTGACGGGCGTGGCGGAGGTGCCGGACGGGGCTGCCACGCGCGAGACGAGCCCGGTCACCCGGTCGTGGAGGTAGATGCGGAAGCTCCCGCCGTCGGCGACGAGGTTCGTCGCCGACGATCGGAAGACGATGTAGCGGCCGTCCGCGCTGATCTCGGGGAGATCGCTGCTGCCGCCGGCAGCCTGCACACCGCCCGGCCCCACGTTCACGCGACGGGTCTCGCCGGTGAGGCGGTCGCGGACGAAGATGTCGGAGAAACCGTTGGTGTCGTCGGCCACGAGCGTGGTCGCGCTGGAGGCGAACGCTGCGAAGCGACCGTTCGCGCTCACGGTGACGCCCTGGGCCGCCTGGTTCGCCTGTGTGCCGGAGGAGCTGAGGCTCACCCGCGAGGTCGACGGGGTCTGGGCGGCGGAGGATGCGGCGAACCCACCACTGAGGAGGACCGCAGCGGCCGGCACCGCGAGGGTGCGCCAACCCTTGTGCGCCACGATCGATGACGCTACGCCTGCGCGCTTCTGCGGTCAACATATTCGGGGTTTCTCGCGGCTCACGTCGCGGATCGGACGCCCTCGAGGCCCGACTCCCCGAGCTGCTGGTCGAGTTCACCACGATCGTGACGCCGATCGGCACGCTCTCGTCGCGGCGGCGCGCCCCGCGACAGGAATGTCGTCGCCCGATCCGGTCGCGGGGAGCGGGCCCGGCGGCGGGCGACGGGGTGCTCGACCGTCAGCCGCCCATGCCGCCCAGCGACGGGCTCGGACCCTGCAGGATGATGAACCAGAAGCCGAACGCCGCCAACGCGATGCCGGAGCCGATGACGAGAACCGGCTCGAGCGCGCCGACGTTGGGGTCAAGCCCGCGGGCCTCGCGCAGCCGGGCGTGACGGTGGTCGAGGTTCGCGAGGACGAGCCCGAGGACGAGCACGACGGCCACCGCGGTGACACCGGCGGCGATGAGCGCCATCCCGAGCGAGTCGGTCCAGGCCTGGACCTGGGAGCCGACGAAGAGGCCGGCGAGGGGCGATCCGACCCAGATGAGGACGGTCCCCACGAGCATGACGAGGACGACGATGATCGCCTCGTGGCCGGCCATCAGCAGCTCCTGCATCCTGCTCGGCCCGTCGTCGGCGGTGCCGCGAGGAGCGGGACGGCGGCGGGGCCCGTTGATGAACTCGTCGGAGCGCATGGTCCTCGTTGGTCGGCGCGGCGGGCGCGTGACCTGAGCGCGGAGGCCCCGGTCACCCGACCCGAATAAGACAGCTCTGTAGGAAGAGTTGCACACTCCGGGCCGGATGTGGCGGCTTCGCGCCAGATCGGCCTCCCCAATGCTCTCCAGCCCGGCCTCGAGCGCTGCGACCCGCGCGCGCCAGTAGGCCTTCATGCGGTCGGCTTCCTCCGCGTCGGGGATCCGCTCGTGCGCGAGCGCAACGGTGCTCTTCCCCTCGCCCTTCGCCTCGAACCCGACGACGACGCGGGTGGTGCCGTCGTCCCAGCCGTCGCGCGCGCCCCTCGGCCGGGTGGCCGTCCCACGACGACCCCCGCGTGCGCGCGGGTCGAACCACTCCTCCCAGCCGCGGCCGGTGCGACGGGCGATCGCGGAGTCGGACATCGTGAGGGCGGGGCCCCGCGGCGCCGGTGGCGTGAGCCCGGATTCGGGGGTTCGGCGCGGGACGGCGCCGGTCGGGAGGGTCGCTGCGCGAGGGGTCGCGGGCAAGGTCTCCCGGGCCGTCGGGGAGCTGCCACATCCGTTGTGGTCACGCGAGAAACGAGACACCGGCGTAATCTCGGGTGTCCGTTGCCGTTCATCGGGTATGGAGGCGCCCGTGGCATCACCGACCGCTAAGACAGACACCCAGCCCGAGACGGAGCGCGACCCCCTCGCCGAGGCGTTCGTCGTCGGCGAGATGGACCCGCTCTCCCGCGCCGCGCAGGACGCCTCGCGCCGACGAACGACGCTCGTGCGTCTCATCAGCCTGCTCGCGCTCGCGCTCGCCGTCCTCACCGTCGCGACGATCGTCGCGGGAGCGTCGAGCGGGGACGAGAATGCGCCGGTCAACGTGTTCTCGGACGTGCGCACCGCCGAACGCGAGCTCGCCGCGACGCTCGTCGCGAAGGACGGCAAGCCCGCCACGGGCGATGCGATCCGGGCCGCGCGGGCCACCCTCGCGGCGATCGACGACATCGCGGTCGGCCCGCTCCCCGAGTCGGCCCGGCGCGCGCTCGCCTCGCGCCGCGTCCTCGTACGCGGCATCGGCTCGGTCCTC
>JBFIDS010000574.1:0-2516 GCA_041603715.1 Paraconexibacter sp.
CGCGGCCGCGCACGGCCTCGTCGGGTACCGCACGGGACCCGGCGCGCACCCGCTCCTCCGCCGGCGGCCGGTTCCAGTTGCGCAGCGCGAGGTCGAGCGCCGCGATCGGGACGTCGACGGCATGGCAGAGCTCGCCCGCCCGCCGCGAGATGATCACCGCGTCGCCGATCCCGAAGACGCGCTTGGCCGCGAGCACCGTCGGGTCCGCCGCGTCCGTGCTCGGCATCAGCGTCCACGGCTCGATCTCGGCGAGGCCGAGCCGGCCCACGAGGAGGAGCAGCTCGAACCGCGCGGCACGCCCGAGCCCGGGCAATGAGAGGCGCTCGAAGCCCCGGTCGAAGCGGCGCTGCGCCGTCCACGCCGCCTCGCCGTCGAAGGCCGCACCCTGGCCCCCGTGACGCTCCGCCCACGCCCGGTAGGAGGAGAACGTGACATCGGAGCCGCGTCGCGCGTCGACCCCCGCGCGAGGCCCCAGCGGGCCGTCGCCGGGCTGCGGCAGGTCCCCCGACGCCCAGGTGGTCCGCGCGGCGGAGATCGTCGCCCACGGGTCCTCGGCTTCGAGCGGGGAGAGGATCGCGATCTGGGCGACGAGCCACAGCGCCTCCTCGCGGTCGCCGGCGAGAGCCGCCTCGGCGTAGAGGCCCGGCGGGTCGGCGGCGAGCTCGTCGAGGCGGGCGACCGCGAAGGCGAGCTCGTCGGCGAGGTGCGCGGCGTCGGCGGTCGCGCGAAGCCCCGGGACGAGGTCGTTCTCGTAGCCGTCCTCCTCCTCGCGGGCGATACGGCGCACGACGACGCCCGGCCGCGCGCGCCTTCCCGTGCCGCTGCCCGCAGCCCGCGGAGCACGGGACGGGCGCGCGGTCGGCGACGCGGCGGGCCGGCTCTCCCGACGCGTCTTCTTCCCGCAGATCATGCACTGGTCCTCGAAGCGCCCGTGGCGGCAGAAGCTCGGCATCGCTCCGGAGTGTAGGGCGCACCCGACGTCACGCCGACACGGGACGACGCGGCGGTGGACTCAGCGCGCGTCGCGCCCCGTCCGCACGCCTCAGCTCGCGGCGGGGAGGAACGGGTCGTCCTCCGACGGGGGCGCCTCCAGAAGAGGCACGTGAGCCCCATCGTCCCCGCCTACTGGGGACCGAAGCGCCACGGGAGGGACTTGACCCGAAACACGACGGCCCTCCCCAGAACTGGGGAGGGCCGTCGTCGACGGGTGCCGAACGGTCTACTTGCCGCGCTTGCGCACGACGCTGAACGCCGGGCGGGGGTTGCCCTGCGCGTCGACGATGCCGGAGTCGAAGCGACCGCCCTCGTTGGCGCTGAAGTTGTAGAGGTAGAGCCGCTTGATCGCCTTGTTCTTGCGAGCGATCCGGAACGCCTGCCGCGTCGCCTTGGCCTGGCGGCTGAGGTCGAACGGGAAGGACTTGCCGAACGAGGCGATCCCGCCGGTCTCCGTCACCCAGACCTTCGCCCTCTTCGGGAGCGCCTTGATGATGAAGCGCGTCCGCGTCTGCGAGTTACGGTTCGTGTCGGAGTAGTTGTGGAGGCCGAAGACGGTCGGCTTGCTCTTCTTCGCGAAGCGCACGAAGTCCTTCGCGTACTTCGCGGTCGCGCGGTAGGTCTTCTTGTTGTTGCCGTCGAGGAGGTCGACCGCGACGATCGTCTTGCCCTTCACGCGCTTCTTCAGCTCCTTGAAGAGCGCTGCGGCCCGCTTCGCGCCGCTCGCCCCCTTGCAGAGCTTCTTCGGCTGGGAGCCGCAGTGGTTGATCTCGTTCCACGTCTGGTAGGCGTTGACCTGCTTGCCGTACTTCTTGTGGAACTTCGCGACGGCCTTCCCGTACGTCTTCGGCGACGGAGCCGAGCTCTTCTTGCCGTAGCGCGAGTGGTTGAACGCGACGAGCACGCGGGTCTTGGGGTAGAGCTTCGCGGCAGCGAACCAGGCCGCGAGCTCCTTGCGCTCCTGTGCGTGGTTCATGGCGTCCCACGACACGATGTAGCGAACGTCCTTGATCTTCAGCTTCGGGTAGTTCGCGTTGAGGAACATCGCCGGCTGCTGGTCACCGATGCCGGTGACGAAGGCCTGGCTCGCGGCCGGGGCGGCGAGGAGGGAAGTCGCGAACACAGTCGCGAGAAGGGCGAAACGGCGCATGGAGGAGCGGGGTCCTTTTCGGTCGGTCGGTCGGTCCGTCGGAGGGGGCAACAGCGTAACCCGGATGGAGTTGCGGTCCCCCCGGTTGAACTCACCCGGCCGGCAACAGCGCATCCCGTCCTGGGAACAGCATCGACCCCCGTCGCCGAGGACTTTAGTCCGGTCGCGTGTCGGCCATGGCGCCGAGCCCGCCGACGAACAGCCGCGTGATGAAGTCGACGGCGCCGTCGACGTCGGGCGGGTCGCGATCGAGCATGCGGACCGCCACCTCGAAGCCCGCGCCGACCATCGCCCCGGTGAGCCAGTCGACGTCGACCTCGGGGAGGTGGCCGGCGGCGATCGCGCCGCGCAGGTCGGCCGCGAGCTCCTCGGC
>JBFIDS010000575.1:0-2490 GCA_041603715.1 Paraconexibacter sp.
CGACAGCGCCCGCGGACGTGACGGCCCGTCGTGCGCTCAGCGCCGGTTCGCGGCGGCGTCGGACACGTGGGGCGGCTTCCCCGCCGAGCGTGCGCACCTCGCACGCTTCATCGCGCGGCACCGCATCGACCGGCTGATGATGCTCGCGGGCGACGCGCACATGCTCGCGATCGACGGCGGCACGAACAGCGATCACTCGGGGACCGGTCGTGCCGGCTTCCCGGACATGCAGGCGCCGTCGCCCTCGATCGTGCCGGCTCGGTGAGGGGCCGTCCCATCAGAGAGGGCGTCCACCCGGGAGCCGGCCAGTACGGCACGACGACCATGGACGACGCCGGTGAGCGGGTCTCCGTCGCCCTCGTGGGCCGCGACTGGCGCGGGCGGGAGATCGTGCGCCACGCGTTCAGCGTGGACGCGACGGGGCCGGCGCACCCGTGACGGGGGACCCGCTCGCGTACGGTGTCAGCATGGCCGACCCCACTCAGGACCGTGAGCACGACATCGTCGTCTACGGAGCGACCGGCTTCGTCGGGCGACTGACCGCGCAATACCTCGCCGCCGCGGCGCCGCCCGGGACGCGGATCGCGCTCGGCGGTCGCTCGCAGGAGCGCCTCGAGCGCGTCCGCGAGGCGATCGGCGGCGCGGTCGCGCACTGGCCGCTCGTCGTCGCCGACAGCCTCGACGCGGCCGCCGTGCAGCGGCTCGCCGCCTCCACCCGCGCGGTCGCGACGACCGTCGGCCCCTACGAGCGCTACGGCCTGCCTCTCGTCGAGGCGTGCGCGGCGGCGGGCACGCACTACGCCGACCTCACCGGGGAGGTCCTCTTCATGCGCTCCTCGATCGACGCCGCCCACGAGAAGGCGGCGGCGAGCGGTGCGCGGATCGTCCACGCCTGCGGCTTCGACTCGATCCCGTCGGACATCGGCGTCCACCTGCTCGCCGAGCACGCCCGCGAGAACGGCCTTGGGGACCTCGAGGAGACGACGTACGTCGTGAAGGCCGCGAAGGGCGGGGTGAGCGGAGGGACGGTCGACTCGCTGCGCGGTCAGCTCGACATCGCCAAGGGCGACCCGGCGAAGCGGCGGATCCTGCTCGACCCGTACGCGCTCAGCCCCGACCGCGCCGCCGAGCCCGACCTCGGACCGGAACGCGACCCGGCCGGCGTGACGCGCGACGACTCCCTCGGCGGGTTCCTCGCGCCGTTCTTCATGGGGCTCGTGAACACGCGGGTCGTGCGGCGCAGCAACGCGCTGCGCGGTCACGCCTACGGCCGCCGGATGCGCTACCGCGAGATGATGCTCGGCGGGGGCCTCCCGCTCGGTCCCGTCAAGGCGGCGGCGATCGCGGGCGGGCTCGCCGCGCTCATGGTCGGGCTCTCCGTGCCCCCGACGCGCAAGGTCCTCGACAGGGTGCTCCCCGATCCGGGTGAGGGCCCCTCGGAGAAGGCCCGCGAGAACGGCTTCTTCCGCATCGACGTCCACACGCGCACGAGCACCGGCGCGCATCTCGTCTGCGAGATCCACGCTCCCGGGGACCCCGGGTACAAGGCGACCGCCGTCATGCTCGGGGAGAGCGCACTCGCGCTCGCGCTCGACGGGGACCGGCTGCCCGAGGCCGCCGGGGTTCTCACGCCGGCCACGGCGATGGGCACCGTCCTCGCCGACCGGCTGCGCGCCGCCGGTCACCGCTACGACGTGCGTTCCGTCTGACGGTGTCCGTCCCGCCCGAGCATCGCGCGTTCGCCGAGACGGTCTTCGCGTCCCGCCTCGTCGACCCGCTGCCCACCTTCGAGGTCCTCTCGCGGTCCACGGGCGTGCCGGTGGACGACCTCGTCCACCACGCGCTCGTGCGCTGGGCCTCGGCCGGCTCGGAGGCCCTGATGGCGACGCCGCCCGCGATCCTGCGCGATCTGCTCGCCGCCCGCGAGCGCGAGGACTGGGATGCCGTGGCGGGGATCGTCGACTGGCTCGCGGCCGGGCTCTGAACCCGCCCGGGCCCGTGTCGCCGCCGGTCCTGCCGCACGTCGCGGATGCACTAGCCTCGCTCCGGTGACCGCAGCCGCCCGACCCGAGCCGTGATCGACGGCCACCTCCAGATCGGCGAGGTCGCCGAGCGGACCGGCCTCTCGCTGCGCACCGTGCGCTACTACGAGGAGCAGGGTCTCGTGATCCCCGAGACGCGGACGGAGGGAGGATTCCGCCTCTACACCGACGAGCACGTCGAGCGCCTGCTGCTCATCCGCTCGATGAAGCCGCTCGGGTTCACCGTCCAGGAGATGCGCGAGCTGCTCGACGCCCGGGATGCCGCGGGCGATCCGGGTCGCGCCGCCGGCGATCGTGACGACGCCAGGGCACGGCTCGAGGGGTTCGCGGTCTCCGCGAAGGAGCGCTGCGAGAGCCTGCGCCGCGAGCTCGCCAGCGCCGAGGATTTCGCCGCGCAGCTCGAGCGCGAGACGCGCCGCACCCGCGCGGCCTCCTGACGGCCGCCCGC
>JBFIDS010000576.1:0-2462 GCA_041603715.1 Paraconexibacter sp.
CGCGGCGATCGTCGAGGGCACGGTGCTCGCCTCCTACCGCTTCCTCACGTTCAAGAGCTCCGCGGACGACAACGGCGGCTCCGGCCTCAGCCGGCTCGTCCTGCGCTCCGACGAGGACCACGGGCAGGTCGTCGCGCACGCCGCGGTCGTCGCGCGGGCCGTGAACTCCGCCCGGGACCTGCAGAACACCCCCTCCAACCACATGACGCCCACCGTGCTCGCGCAGCACGCCCGCGCGCTCTCCTCGGACGTCGCCGGGCTCTCCGTCGAGGTGGAGGGCCGCGACGAGATCCTCGGCCGCGGGATGGGGGCCTTCGGCGCCGTCGCACAGGGCTCCGACGAGGAGCCCGCGCTCATCGTCCTGCGCTACGCCGACCCCGACGCCACGGGCCCCCGGCTCGGCATCGTCGGGAAGGCCGTGACCTTCGACACCGGCGGCATCTCGCTCAAGCCGTCGGGGAAGATGCACGAGATGAAGTTCGACATGTCGGGCGGGGCTGCGGTCATCGAGGCGATGGGCGCGATCGCACGGCTGCGCCTGCCGGTCGATGTCGTCGCGGTCGTCGGCGCCACCGAGAACATGCCGTCCGGGCGTGCGATGAAGCCCGGGGACGTCGTGCGCGCGATGACCGGGACGACGATCGAGATCAACAACACCGACGCGGAGGGCCGCATGGTCCTCGCCGACTGCCTCGCGCACGCCGTCGCGCTCGGCGCCGAGCGCCTCGTCGACATCGCGACGCTCACCGGCGCGATCGTCACGGCGCTCGGCTCCACCTACACGGGCGTGATGAGCAACGACGACACGTGGTGCGAGCGCGTGACGGTGGCGGGCGCGCGCGCGGGCGAGCCGGTATGGCGTCTCCCGCTCCACGAGGAGTACCGCGAGCTCATCAAGGGCCAGTACGCCGACATCGCCAACGCGGTCGAGAACCGCAAGGCGGGCTCCGTGACGGCGGCCGAGTTCCTCGCGCGGTTCGTCGGCGACGTCCCCTGGGCGCATCTCGACATCGCGGGGACCGCCTGGGCGACCGGCAAGCCGTACGCGCAGAAGGGTGGGACCGGCATGGGCGTCCGGCTCCTCGTCGAGCTCGCCCGGACGCACGCCAAGGCCTGACGCGGTCCTCGCCGGTGCGCGCCGTGCGCCGCGGCCTGCCGGTCTTCCTCGTCCTGCTCGCGGCCTACGCCGCGACGCTCGGGCTCGACGCGGAGCCCGGGTCGCGGTACAGCGAGGTCGAGGCCCACCGCCTGCTCGTCGCCGAGTCGATCGTCGGCGACGGTGACCTCGACCTGCGCGACGAGTTCTCCGCGCGGGCGTGGAAGGACTGGTACGAGGGGGACCTGGAGCCGCGGGCGCAGCTCACGAACGGGAAGCTCCACGAGCCGGACGGGCTCGGGGTCCCCGTCCTCGTCACCCCCGCCTACGCCCTCGGGGGGCCGATCGCCGTCGAGCTCTTCCTCGCGGCTCTCCTCGCCGCCGCGTTCGCGATGTCCGCGGCCCTCGCCCGCCGGCTCGTCCCCGACCCCTGGGCGAGTGGCGCGGCTCTCGTCGTGGGCCTTTCCCCCCCGGCGCTCGCCGCGTCGACGACGATCGCCGCCTCGACGGCGGGCGCGCTCCTCCTCACCGCGGCGATCGCGCTCGCGCTCCGGATCCGCGACGACCCGCGGCTGATGCGTGCGTTCGCGTGCGCGCTGGTCGTCGTCCTGCTCCCGTGGCTCGCCATCGGGCTCGCGCTCCCCGCGATCGTCGTCGCACTCGCGACCGCGCGATGGCTCAGCCAGCGCAACCGCGGCCTCGCGGGGTTCACGGCCCTCGAGGTCGTCGTCATGGGGGCGGTGTTCTACGTCGCCGTCCACGACCGTCTCTACGGCGGTCCCACGCCGGACTTCGCCCGCGCCGGCGGGACCTCGGCCGCCACGGACATCCACGCCGCCGACGACCTCCTCGAGCGGCTCCCCCGCCTCGTCGGGATCCTCCTCGACGAGAGCGTGGGACTCCTGCGGTGGGCGCCGTTCGCCGCCCTCGCCCTGTTCGCCGCCTGGTTGCTCCGCCGCTCGCTGCGCGAGCGCGTCGCCATCGCCGTCCCCGAGCGCGTGGACGCCGAGGTGACCGCCGGGCTCCTCCTCGCGGTGAGCGCGGTCGGGCTCGGCGTCGCGGCTCTCGCCCCGCGGGAGGTCGCAGGGCCGTGGCTGGTGATGCACCATGCGCCGGCCGTCCTCCCGCCCATCGCGGCCCTGTGCGCGTGGGGCGCCCACCACGCGGGCCGGGCCGCCGGGGCGCTGGCGGCGCTCACGCTCGCCGGTTCGGTCTGGCTGCTCGTCGCCGCCCGGGTCGACGGCGACGCCGCGCTCGCCCCGCCGACCGGCGCGCTGCCCTGGGGCGGGGTCGAGAACGTCCTGCCGGCGTTCGGCGAGCCCGTGGGTGCCGGCGCCCTGGGGGCGTGCGCGGCCGTCGTCATCGC
>JBFIDS010000577.1:0-2448 GCA_041603715.1 Paraconexibacter sp.
ATGGTCGCGGCGCCGGACGAGCGCGGGACGCGCCTGCGGCACGCCCTCGCCGTGCTCGACGACTCCCCCGCGGTGCTCGAGCGGGCCCGGATCCTCTGTGAGCTCGGGAGCGACCTGCGTCGCCGCCATCGGCTGCCCGCCGCGCGCGAGGTGCTGCGCGAGGCCCTCGACTGCGCGGTCCGGTGCGGCGCCGAGGCGCTCACGGCCCGCGCCGAGGCCGAGCTGAAAGCGGCCGCCGGACGACCCCGCCGGTCGCGCTCGACGGGTCCGGCGGGGCTCACGCCGCGTGAGCGGGAGCTCTGCGCGCTCGCCGCCGAGGGCCGGACGAACCGCGAGATCGCCGAGGGGCTCTTCCTCACGACGAAGACCGTGGAGACCCACCTGCGCAGCGCCTATCGCAAGCTCGGGGTGCGCGGCCGGGACGAGCTGTCCGTCGCGCTCGTCCGCGACTGACCACGGCGCGGGGCGAAATCTCAGGGCCGCGGCCCTGACGATCTCACGCCTGCGCCCGCGTAGCTTCAGCGCATGCGCCAAGTGTCGCTGTCGCTCGCCGCGATCGGGGTCGTGCTCGCGCTCGCCGCCGCGCCGGCCGCCGGGCAGCTCCCCACCCACCTGTTCGAGCCGTCCGCCGTGCCCGACGACGACAAGGTCGGTGCGCAATGGGCGCTCCACAACACGGGCCAGCCCCTCGCCCCGGGCGGCCCGACGGGCGTCGTCGACCTCGACATCGACGCGCCGGGGGCGTGGAACGTCGAGACGGGCAGCAGCGACGTCGTCGTCGCGCTCATCGACACGGGGATCGCCCTCGACCATGAGGACCTCGCCTCGCGCATCTGGCAGAACCCGGGGGAGCAGGGCGCCCAGCGCTTCGACAACGTCGACAACGACGGCAACGGCTACATCGACGACCACCGCGGCTGGGACTTCGTCGACGACGACGACGATCCGTCGGACACGAACGGCCGCGGGACGAACACGGCCGGGTTCATCGGCGCCGAGGGCGGCAACGGGAAGGGCATCACGGGAGTGGCCCAGGACGTGTCCCTCATGCCGCTGCGCGTGGCCGACGCGAGAGGGGTGGTCCCGTTTCCGGTGGACGACCGTCTCGCCGAGGCCGTCGAGTACGCCCGCGACAACGGCGCCGACATCGTCTACATGGGCATCGAGACGACCGCGAACGTCCCGCTGCTGCGCGCGGCGGTCAGCGCGGCCCCGGACGTCCTCTTCGTCGCCTCGGCGGGGTCGAAGGACCGCGACCTCGACACGATCGCCTATTCGCCCTGCACCTTCACCCAGCCGAACGTCGTCTGCGTGGGCGGCGTCCACGGCAACGGCGCGGTCTTCGGCGGGCACAGCGAGACCCTCGTCGACACGGTCGCCCCGGCAGGCGGGCTGACGACCGACCGCTTCACCGGAGGCAACTTCGCGATCAGCGGCTTCACGGCCCCCCTCGTCTCCTCCTGGACGGAGGGCAACTTCGCGGGCAAGTCGCCGGCGGCGTGGGGCGTCACCCCCGACGGCTGGCTCTCGAGCAACCCGGGGACGAACTACGCCAACGACGTCGACGGCTACATCCATCCGCCGACGGGCTTCGAACCCCCGACGAGCGACTCGTGCCGGCTCCTGTGGGAGGGGACGTGGGACCTCGCGCCCGGCGACGAGGTCCGTGTGGAGCGCCGGATACGCGTGAGCGGGAGCAACGGCCCGTGGGGCACCGTGGCGACGATCACCGGCAACTCGTTCGGGCCGGCGCGCCGCAGCGATCCGCTCGGCGCGTTCGCCGCCGGACTGTTCGACGACATGAACATCCGCTTCCGGCTCACGACGGACGGCTCGGGCACCGGGCACGGCCTCGAGGTGAAGGAGCTGGAGGTCGTCTGCGAGACGACGAGCGGATACGAGAGCGTCTTCGCGACGGGCCACGCGGCGGCGCTCGCGGCGGGGGCGCTGGCCCTGCGCAAGGCCCACGAACCGGGCGCGGGCGTGAACATCCTGCGCAGCGCGCTCCTCGAGGGCGCGAACCCGGCGCCGCCGCTCGCCGGTCGCGCGGTGAACGGCGGTCTCCTCAGCGCGGCGAGGATCATCGACCCCGACCCGCCGACCGCCGCATCGCCGGTCTCACCGACGGGTGGTGGGGGGACGACCGACCCGCAGCCGCCGCTCACGTTCCAACCGGCGACCGACGCGGGCACCGGTCTCTGGCGGCACTCGCTCGTCATCGACAACGCGCTCGCGAGCCTCAGCGTCGCCTCACCGGTCACGCCGGCGAGCCCGCTCACCGTCGGTCCTCACGTGTGGGGCATCGTCGCGGCGGACCGCGTCGGCAACCTCTCGCGGTCCGCGGGCGGCAACTTCTCCGTCATCGGGCAGAAGGCCCCGCCCGCACCGCCCGCACCGCCCGCACCGCCCGCACCACCGGCGCCGCCGGCCCCGGCCGCACCGCCCGCC
>JBFIDS010000578.1:0-2444 GCA_041603715.1 Paraconexibacter sp.
GGCCCTTCGGATCCACATCGAGCGCCGCGCGCGTCCGGGAGGCGTTCTCGTCTCGCCCACCTCCGCGCCCCGTGCGACAATGCCGCCCGATGCGCCGACGGCTGCCGAACCCCCGGCTCCACCGCCACGCGCTGCCGCAGATGCTCCTCGACGCGGCGCTCGTCGCGCTCGCCTACTACGCGGCGTACCGGCTGCGGTTCGACGCCGGGGTGCCCGAGCGCTTCGACCAGCTCTTCGACCGCACGATCCTCTTCGCGGTCGCAGCGAGCCTCGTCGTCTTCGCCCTCTTCGGGCTGTACGCGAAGTGGTGGCGCTACTCCGGTCAGCGCGACTTCCTCTCGATCCTCTACGCGGTGACGGTCGCGACGCTCGCGATCGCCGCGTACGTCGCGCTCGCCGACCCCGTCACGGTCCGCTCCGCCGCCGGTGACGTCGGCGTCTCGATCCCCAACGGCGTCCTCGCGCTGCACTTCCTCCTCACGCTCGTGCTCGTCGGCGGGGCGCGGTTCGTCGCGCGGTCCGTTCACGAGCGGCCGCTACACGGCTTCCGTGCCCGCAAGGACGCCCGCCGCGTCCTCATCGTCGGCGCCGGGGACGGTGGTCGCCTCGTCCTGCGCGAGGTGCTGCGCAACCCAGAGCTCGGCCTGTACCCGGCGGGCTTCGTCGACGACCAGGCGCGCCTGCACGGCCAGCGCGTCGACGGCGTGAAGGTCCTCGGCGACACCCACTCCGACCTCCCGCGGATCCTCGACGAGGTCGAGCCCGACGAGGTGACGATCGCGATCCCGTCCGCGCCCGGCACGCTCCGTGCCCGCGTCGTGCGTGCCTGTCGTGACCGCGGCATCCCGGTGCGGACGCTGCCGACCGTCTTCGAGCTGCTCCAGACCGGCGGCCCGGTCGTCCGCCAGGTCCGTGAGGTGCAGGTCGAGGACGTCCTGGGCCGCGACCCGGTCGTGAGCGCCGTCGAGCAGGTCGGCGCCTACCTCCAGGGCGAGGCGGTCCTCGTCACCGGCGCGGGCGGGTCGATCGGCTCCGAGCTCTGCCGGCAGATCGCGCGCGTCAGCCCGCGCAAGCTCATCCTCCTCGACCACGCCGAGGACAACCTCTTCTCGATCCAGCGCGAGCTCGAGGACGACCGCCACGTCCATCCGTCCGGGATCGCGACGGTGCTCGCGGACTGCAAGGAGGGCGAGCGGATGCGCGAGGTGTTCGCCCGCCACCGCCCGACGATCGTCTTCCACGCGGCCGCCTACAAGCACGTCGGACTCATGGAGCTCAATCCCGTCGAGGCGGTGCGCAACAACGCGATCGCCACCCGCCTCCTCGCGCGGGTCGCGGGGGAGTCGGAGGTGAAGCGCTTCGTCCTCGTCTCGACCGACAAGGCGGTCGCACCCGCGACCGTGATGGGTGCGTCGAAGGCCCTCGCCGAGTTCGCCGTCGAAGCGGCGGGACAGCGCTGGCCGGGGACGCGGTACGCCTGCGTGCGGTTCGGCAACGTGCTCGGCTCGTCGGGCTCGGTCGTGCCGATCTTCCGCCGGCAGATCGCCCGGGGCGGTCCGGTCACGGTCACCGACGAGCGGATGACCCGCTACTTCATGACGATCCCGGAGGCGGTGCAGCTCATCATCCGCTCGGGCAGCCTGGGGACCGGCGGCGAGATCTTCGTCCTCGAGATGGGCGAGCCGGTCTCGATCCTGCAGCTCGCGAAGGACATGATCGAGCTGAGCGGCCTCCGGCCGGGTGAGGACATCGCGATCGAGATTACCGGTCGCCGGCCCGGGGAGAAGCTCGACGAGGACCTCATCAACACCTTCGAGCGCCAGACGCCGACCGAGGCCGACAAGATCCTGCTCGCCGAGCGTGACGCGCTCGACCCGGCGACGATCGAGGCGATGTTCGACCAGATCCAGCTCCTCGTGCTCGAGGGCGACGCGGCCGGTCTCGCGGCGAAGGTCGCGGAGCTCTCGGCGATCCACATCCCCGGCGACATGGGTCCGGAGCGGCCCGGTGACGCCGCGTCGCGCACCGGCGGTCGCTTCGGCCGACCCTGACCGGCGGGCTCATCGCCCCGTGGGCGACAGCGCCCCACGGGGGCATCCGGCCTCCCGTGTCCTTACACTCGGGGGTTCATGCTGGTTCTCGGAGCCCTCGAGCTCTCGGACAGGGTCCAGACGATCGGCGCCTTCGCCGGTTTCGCCGCGATCCTCGGGCTGGGAGTCCTCTCGCTGCTGTATTTCGGGCAGGCGCGCGAGCTGAAGCGCCTGCGCGACTGGGCAGGGCGTGCTCCGGAGCGCGCGGCCGAGCTGCAGGCCCAGGCCGCGACGACCGCCGGAGAGGTGCGTCGGGTGACCGCCCAGCCCGTCGGCGCCCGTCCGCCCGCGGCGACGACCGCGGCCCGTCCCGGCACCCCGCCCGCGGCGACCCCCGCCGGGGCCGCGGGAGCC
>JBFIDS010000579.1:0-2443 GCA_041603715.1 Paraconexibacter sp.
CGGCCGCTACGTGATCCGGGGGCACGCGGCGGAGATCTCGCACGTCCTCGTCGTCGGCACGCTCGGTGCTGCGCCCCGCCGCGGGCTCGTCCGTCGGCGCCGGCCCGTCGACGTCGAGCCGGAGCCGGGACCCACGCCGGTCGTCACCGTGCGCGTGACCCTCATCAGCCCCGAGCCCTTCGCCGACGAGCGCGCCGCGACGGCGTGGCGCAAGGAGGCCGACGTCGACGAGGAGGCGGACGGCGCCCTCGTCGTCCTCAACCGCGTCCTCCACATGCACCGCACGGCGACCGCCGACCCGTATGTGCGGGAGGTCGCCCGCGAGCAGGCGATCTGCATCCGGGTCGGCGTGGGGGAGGGCGAGCAGGTCTCGCAGGGCCGATGGACCGACGCGGTCGAGCTGCCGCCGCCCAAGCCACGGCGGGAGAGCCGCGGTCTCGCCCTGCGTCCTCAGGAGCGCCTCGCCGCGCTCCTCGGCGGGCGCGACGTCCCGCTCGCGAGCGAGGAGCTCGTGCTGCGCGCCCGGCTCGACATCGACGCAGGTCGCCACCGTGAGGCTGCGCTCCAACTGCGTGTCGCGCTCGAGGCGACGCTCTCCGAGCTCACGCCCTGGGCCGAGCGCGCCGCGATCGCCCAGCGGCTCGACAAGCTGCGCGAGGAGCGCAAGGCGGTGGGAGCCGCTGCGAACCGCGCTCTCGAGGGCGGCCTCGACGACGAGACCTGCGCCGACGTGGAACGCATCACGCGTCTCGTCGAGGGCGTCCTGCGGACGCGGACCGCCGCCGGCTTCGAGTAGCCGGGCCGGCTCGCGGAGGTCAGGCCGCGCGTTCCTCGGCGACCCGGACCGCCCTCACCGGTCCCGGCGTGAGCGCGGCCGCGCAGACGACGAGCGTGAACGCGAGGAGCCGGATCGCGGCGCCGAGCGTGTCCTCGGGGAGCGGCTCGCCGAACACGATGAGGCCGGATGCGATCGTGGAGAGGTTCGCGGCGACCGAGGTCGTCGCGATGACGGGCACCGGGTCGCCGATCTGCAGGGATCGTGCGCTCACGACGAGCCCGATGAGCGAGAGCACGAGGATGACGAGCGCGAGCGGGTGCACGATGACGAGCGGGCCGAGATCCTCCAGGCGGCCCGTGAGCGCCTTGATCGACACGTCCGAACCGCCCCACTGGAGACCGGCGGCGGCGGCGAGGACGACGCCCGCGTAGGAGGGCATGCGCGAGGCGAGGACCATGGCCATGCCCGAGAGCGCGGTGAGTCCCCCGACGTAGAGGAGGAGCGTCGCGGTCTCGTAGTCGCTGTGGGCGTCGTCGGTCGCGCCCTTGCCGAGCGTCGCGGCGAGGATCGCGAGCCCCGTCGCCGTGAGGGCGACGCCGACCCACTCGCGGCGACTGACCTTCAGCCCGAAGAGCCGGTCGGCCACCACCGTGAGCAGGACGAGCCCGCCGGCGATGACCGTCTGCACGATCGTGATCGGGGCGAGCGCGAGCGCGGCGACGTGGAAGACCCACGACCCCATCGCGACGACGATCCCGATCGTCCACCACTTGTTCGCGAACAGCGCGAACGTCGAGCGGACGGGATGCCGCCAGGTCACCTCGGGCGCGGCGACGGCACCCCGGTGCTTGAAGAGGAACCCGAGGATCGAGACGAACGCGGTGAGGACCGAGAGGACGATCCCCAGCTGGACCCCGGCGCTCACGTGACGCGATCCGCCGCGCCGGGCTCCGCGTCCGCGTCCGGGTGGCGCGCACGGGCCGTGCGTGCGGCCTTCGCCTCCTCGAGCTCCGGGTCGACGAGTCCGCGGGTGGGGGCGTCGGGCGTGAACGGCACGCCGAAGGCGGCCGAGGCCAGGCGCGCGAGCGTCGCCACGGCGGTCTCGAGGCCCTCCGCGCTCACGCGGTCGCGGTCGGCTTCGCTCGTCCCGAGGCGGTCGGTGACGGCGAGGAGGCAGCCGACCGGGACGCCGCGCAGCTCGCCGACGCGAAAGAGGGTCGCCGCCTCCATCTCCACGACGGCGGCGCCGGCCGCGCGCCAGGCCGCCGCGCGCGTGGGGTCACGGTCGTAGAAGACATCGGTCGACACCGCGACCGCGGGGCGTGCACCCGCCGCGACGGCGGCGGCCAGCAGCGCCGGGTCCGCGGCCTGACGCTCCGCCGCCCCGAGGGCACGGCTCGTCCCGTCCGCGGAGATCACCGCGGTGGGCGCGACGACGTCGCCGTGGTCGAGCGTCGTGTCGAGCGCCCCGCAGGTGCCGACGCGCACGGCGCGCTCGAGTCCGAGGTCGCACAGCTCCTCGAGAACGATGGCGGCGCTCGGTCCGCCCATCCCGGTCGCCTGGATCGTCATCGGCTCCCCGTCGGCGGCGATGCCGGTGTAGCCCCAGAGCCCGCGGTGGTGGTTGAACATCCGCGGTCCGTCGAGGAGGAGCTGCGCGAGCGC
>JBFIDS010000580.1:0-2431 GCA_041603715.1 Paraconexibacter sp.
CTCCTGCGGTGCGGAGGTTGAGCTCCTTGCCGCTGCCGGGGCTGCGCCGCCCACCTGCCCGCGATGCGCCGCCGGGCCGATGGGCCGTCGGTGGTCGCGGTTCACGACGCGCGGTCCGGCGCGCAAGCGCTCGGACTTCTCAGCCGTGCCGTTCGAACGCTCCGTGAGCAGCTGCTCGCACCGCGGCGGCTGCGGGTGTCGGCGATGACCGCGCCCGACACGGGCGTCGCCGTGGGGACAATCGAGGAAGGGCGCGGCTGGATCGGGCGCCGCGGCGAGGTCCGCACCGCGCCGGCGCCGGTCTGCGATCTGGGGATCCGAAACTTCTGCGCGCTCGTGGAAGACGGGAATCCGGCCTACTGGGTCGACGGGATCAGCCCTCCCGGCCTGCTGCTCGGGTACTCGTTCGACCTCCCATGGTGTCCCGACGGGAGCGAGGACCGCGCGCTGCTGGGCCTCGACGTCCCGCTGCCCGGCCGCTACTTGATCAACGTGGCCTGCGACACGAGGTTCGAGCGCGACCTGCATGTCGGCGACACCGTGTCGATGGTCGAGGAGGTCCTGGCCGTGAGCGACGAGAAGCGCACGCGTCTCGGTCCGGGTTCCTTCGTCACCACGCGTATGACCTTCACCAATCAGCGAGACGAACTCGTCGCGACCAACGACAACGTCATGGTGCGCTACACGCCCGAGACCGCGCCGCCCTCAGACGCTCACCCGGCGGGTGTGCGTGCTGACGCGGCGGCCGAGAGCGACGACGAGCGGCTGCACGAGATCCGGATCCACGTGGACCACCGGCGCGTCTGCCACAACGCCGCGGCCACCTGGGACTGGTTCCCGGGACACCACGACCCGGCCTACGCGCGCGATCAGGGTCAGCCGACCATCTACGTCTCGACTGTGTTCTTCCAGGGGCTTCTGGATCGCCTCGTCACCGAATGGGCGGGCCCAGGCGCAGCCGTCGTGCGGCGAAAGCTGCAGATCCGCGCGTCGCTCTTCGCGGGGGAGGACGCCGTCGCCGACGGCAGGGCCACCGCCCGCAGCGTCGACGGCGACGACGAGATCGTCGAGATCGAGGGGCGTGTGAGCGGGGCGAACGGCTGCTGCGTCACGTCGGAGATCACCGTCTGCCGACCCGGCGGAGCAGGAACCGAACCACGAAGGAGCACCACGCCGTGAGCGACACCAGCACTTTCCGACTCGGGGCCGGGACCGGCTACTGGGGCGACATGCTCGAGCCGTCGCTCGAGCTGCTCGAGCACGGCGACCTCGACGCGATGGGCTTCGACCTGCTCGCCGAATTGACCGTCTCCGCCCTCTCACGGGCCCGCATGCGCGACCCGGAACGCGGCCACATCCCCGACACCCGAGCGATCTTCGAGCAGGCGCTGCCGCCGGCCCGCCGAAACGGCGTGACCCTTGTCGCCAACGCTGGCGGCGCGAACCCGCGCGCTGCCGTGCGAGCGGTGGCGCAGGCCGCCGAGACCGTTGGCGACCTCGACCTGATGATCGGCGTCGTCGAGGGAGATGACATCCTCAGCAACCTCGAGACGATCCGCAGCCAGGGCTGGACGTTCCGGAACCTCGACACCGGGGAAGCCGACATCGACGCGATCGCTGATCGCGTCGTGGCGGCCAATGCCTACATCGGCTGCGACGGGGTCATCGACGCCCTTGCAGGTGGAGCCGACGTCGTGATCGGCGGACGGCTCGCCGACTCCGCCCTCTACTCCGGCCCGCTGCTGCACCACTACGGCCTGACGCCGCTGACCTGCTCCGACCAGCTGCGCGGCGCCGCGTTGACCGTCGGTCACCTTCTGGAGTGCGGTGGCGCCTGCAGCGGCGGCATGTCGTCGCAGTGGGACGCGTCTACGGATCCATGGCGGTTGGGCTACCCGTTCGCCGACGTCACGGAGAGCGGTGAGGCCGTGATCTCCAAGCTCCCCGGGTCTGGCGGCGTGGTGAATCAATGGACTATCAAGGAGCAGATGCTGTACGAGGTCCACGATCCCCGGGACTATCGCCTGCCCGACGGCGTGGTCGACCTCGCCGGGGTCCGCGTCACCGAGCAGGGGAAGGACCGCGTCGCGGTCTCCGGGATGTCGGCCGCCGCGCCCCCCGAGCTGCTCAAGGTCCAGATCGGCTACGAGGACGGCTACATCGCCGAAGGCCGCGTCATCCAGCCATGGCCGGACGCCGCCCGCAAGGTCGCCTGGAGCGAGGAGTTCCTGACGCGGCGACTCGAGCACCTCGGTGTCGACGTGCGCGAGATCCGCTTCGACCACGTCGGCGTCAACGCTCTCGCGGGGTCGGCTGCGGCCGAGAGCGACCTCGCCGACGCCAACGAGATCGAGCTGCGCGTCGCCGTGCGCACCCACACCCGGCGGGAGGCCGAGATGGCCCGCAGGACGATCGTGCACCTCGCCACCGC
>JBFIDS010000581.1:0-2428 GCA_041603715.1 Paraconexibacter sp.
CGGACCCGCAACGGCATCCTCGCGCGCGTCCGCATCGAGCCCTATGGCCCCGGACGCATCCGCCCGCACGAGCGCACCCACCCGGGCCCGAAGGAGGACCGGCTGCGCCTCACGCGTGCGACGCGGGCCAACCTCTCCCCGATCTTCGCGCTGCACGGCGACCCCGACCGGCGGGCGTGGGCGGCGGTCGCTCCGACGACCGAGTCCGCCGAGCCGTGGGGCGAGGCGACCGACGAGCACGGGGTCGGCAACCGCCTGTGGCGGGTCGGGGACCCCGCCGTCCACGAGGAGGTGACGGCGGCGCTCGCCGACGCCGAGCTCCTCATCGCCGACGGCCACCACCGCTACGAGACCGCGCGCGTCTACGCCGACGAGATCGGCGGGGACGGTCCCCACCGGCACGTCCTCATGTGCCTCGTCGCGCTCGAGGACCCGGGCCTCGCGGTCTTCCCGACGCACCGCCTCGTCGGCGGTCTGCGGGACGACGAAGCGCGCCACTCCGCCCTGACGCAGCGGCTCGACGAGCTCTTCGTCGCCGAGGACGCCGCCGTCGAGGGCCTGCGCCCGCCGGACGGGACGGGACCGCTCGTCCTCGGGTATCTCGACGGGCGCACCGGCGCGTCGCGGCGCCTCGTGCTGCGCGACCAGGCCCTCGCCGACGAAGCGCTCGCCGACTTCCCCGAGCCCTACCGCCGGCTCGACACCGCGGTGCTCGAGGCCCTCGTGCTCCAGGGTGCCCTCGGACTCACGGAGGACGACATCTCCCACATGCGCGGGCTCGGGTACTCGCGGACCGACGAGGAGGCGATCGCGCTCGTCCGCGACGGCACGTTCGACGCCGCGTTCCTCATGCGCGCGAGCCCCGTCTCACAGGTTCAGGAGATCGCGGCCGCCGGGGTCAACATGCCGCCGAAGTCGACGTTCTTCATGCCGAAGGTCCCCACCGGCCTGGTCTTCCACCCGCTCGTGTGACGGGTCCGCGCGCCGACCGGCGTAGCATGGTGAGGATGAAGGCTCTCTCCGCGCGTTCCGGCGCGCTCAAGCAGACGATCACGATCCGCGACCACACGCTCGTCGCCGACGAGCCGCCGGACCTCGGGGGCGGAAACGCCGGGCCCACCCCGCAGGAGCTGCTCGCGGCGAGCCTCGCCTCGTGCACCGCGATCACGATGGAGATGTACGCCCAGCGCAAGGGTTGGGACGTCTCCGACCTCGAGGTCGGCTGCGAGTACACGCCCGCGGAGCGCGGCTGCCCGACGAAGTTCGAGCTCGTGCTGCGGATGCCCCCGCAGCTCGACGAGGAGCAGGTCGAGCGCCTGCGCGTCATCGCGGCGAAGTGTCCGGTACACCGGACGCTCGACGGTGAGGTCATGTTCGACGAGCGTGTCGAGCGTACGTCCCTCACCTCCTGACCCGGGGGCGCCCGACGCCCCCGGACCGGCGCTGCGCGACGCGCTCGGCGCCGTGCTGCTCGACCCCGGGGAGGCCGTCGGGCTCGAGGTGCACGGACGGACGAACGCCGCCGTCCTCGTCCCGCTCTACGTTGCCGACGGCGACCTCCACGCGGTCTTCACCCGCCGGCGCGACGACATGCGCCGTCACCCGGGCGAGATCAGCTTCCCCGGAGGCCGCGAGGACGAGGAGGACGAGGATCTCCGCCGCACCGCCCTGCGCGAGGCGAACGAGGAGATCGGGCTCCCGGCGGACGCCGTCCACCTCGCCGGCGCCCTGCAGCCGACGCCGACGATCGCGACGAACTACGCCGTCTACCCCTTCGTCGGGCTGATCGAGCCCGGGCACGCCTGGGTGCCGAGCCACGGGGAGGTCGCCGAGGTCCTCGAGTTCTCCCTCTCGGACCTGCGGGCCGGCAGGGGGCGCGAGCGCCTCGTGCGCCGGGGGCTGCCGTTCCGCACCGACGTGTTCGTCGTCGGGGACCACCTCATCTGGGGGGCGACCGCCCGGATCCTCCAGGACCTCCTCGAGCGGCTCACCGTCGCCGGCGTCTGAGCCGCGGAACGGGTGACGCCGGCCTCAGCGCACCGGCGTCGCCCGCTCGGCGCCGAGCAGCGAGTCGATCGCGGTGCGTGCGGCCGTCACCCAGCCGTCGACGTCGGAGGCGTCGTGGTCGACCCACGCGTACGGGATCTCGTTCGTCTCGAACGCCCAGCGCACGACGCCCGCGCCCACGTCGAGCAGGTCCGAGTCGACCGTCCCGGTGCGCTCGTAGACGACGCCGCGGACCGTCGTGTCGGTCGTCTTCTCGAGGAGCATCTTCAGCCGTGACCCGAAGAGGGGCGCGATCGCCTCGCGGTCCCCGAAGGCGCCGCCGAGTGCGTAGAAGAGGACGGTGACGTTCTCGAGCCCCATGCGCAGCGTGCCGATGACGTCGGGGTCGCCGACCCAGCACTCCGCGCCGGCCGCCTCGATC
>JBFIDS010000582.1:0-2426 GCA_041603715.1 Paraconexibacter sp.
TCCTCGTCACCTGCGTCTACCGCGCGAGGGCGTGCCGCGGAACGGTCACGCTGCGCTCCCGCTCGGCGCTGCGCCGCGGCACCCGGCGGCTCTCGGCCCGGTCGGTCCTCGGCCGCCGGACCGTGACGATCCCGTGGGGTCGGACGCGCAGCGTCTCCATCCCCCTGCGCCGCACGGCCCGCCTCGTGACGCGCGGGCGCCGGGTCTCGGCGACGGTCACCGCGGTCCTGCGGGACGACCTCGCGGGACGTCGCGGGAAGAGTGTCACCGTGCGACGTCCCGTGCGCCTCGGCGTTCGCTGAGCCCCCGGAGGCGGTGCGCGGCGTTGCGGGGGGTAGATTGCCCGCATGCGACCTGAGCGAGATCTCTTCGCGAACTTCGAGCGCATGCGCCGTGAGATGGACGAGCTCTTCGGGGACGTCTTCGGAGGTGCCGCGGCCGGGCTGACCCCACGCCGCAAGGGCGGCTTCTCCCCGGCGGTGGACGTCTTCTACGAGACCCCGCCCGGTGAGGACGACGACGAGATGCCCCGCGCGGTCGTCCACGCGGAGCTCGCGGGCATCGACATCGACGAGATCGGGCTCGAGATCCAGGGCCGTGACCTCGTGCTGTCGGGGCACCGCCGCCCCGTCGACTCGGAGGGACGCGTCTACCAGCAGCTCGAGATCGACTTCGGGCCGTTCCGGCGGGTCATTCCCCTCGGGGCCGACGTCGTCGCCGAGGAGGCTCGCGCGACGTACCGCGACGGGATCCTGCGCGTCGAGCTCCCGCTCGTGCGCCCGGCACGGCGCACCGTGCGGATCGAGACGACGACGGAGACCATCGAGGTGGAGGACCCGCCGTCCTCGCCGCCTCTCGAGCCCGGGGCCGACCAGTGATCGAGATCGTCGGAGGAACCGCGGAGGACCAGGACGTCACGGTCGGAGTGCGTGATGTCCCCGACATGCTGCCGGTGCTGCCCCTCCGGGAGACCGTCGCGCTGCCGGATTCGCTCACGCCGCTGGCCATCGGGCAGGAGCGGTCGGTCTCGCTCGTCAACGACGTCCTCGCCGGCAACCGCATGCTCGTCATGGTCACGAGCCGCGATCCCGACAACGAGGCACCCGGCCCCGAGCTTCTCTACGACGTCGGCGTCGTCGGGTCGATCGCGCGGATGCTCAAGGTGCCCGACGGCACGCTGCGGATCCTCGTCCAGGGCGCCCAGCGCGTCCGCATCGACCGGTACGAGCGCGAGACGCCCTATCTCGTCGGCCACATCACCGAGCTGTCCGACGTCGTCGAGGAGACGCCCGAGCTCACTGCGCTCATGCGCAACGTGCAGGAGACGTTCAACACGATCGTCGAGGAGGTCCCCTACCTCCCCGAGGAGCTCCAGCTCGCCGTGTCGAACGTCGACGACCCCGGGATGCTCACCCACCTCATCGTGGGCTCGCTGCGCCTCAAGACGGAGGAGAAGCAGGAGCTCCTCGAGGAGGTCGACGTCGCGAAGCGGCTCCGGCGTCTCGTCGAGGTCCTCGCCCGCGAGCTCGAGGTCATCTCGATCGGCTCGCAGATCCAGTCCCAGGTGCAGTCCGAGATCGACAAGGGGCAGCGCGAGTACGTGCTGCGCCAGCAGATGGACGCCATCCGCAAGGAGCTGGGCGAGTTCGACGAGTCCGCCGCGGAGGCGAGCGAGCTGCGCGAGCAGCTCGCGGGGATCGCCCTGCCCGAGGAGGTCCGCAAGCAGGCCGACCGGGAGCTGAAGCGTCTCGAGGCGCTCCCGCCCCAGGCCGCCGAGCACGGGGTCATCCGCACCTATCTCGAGTGGATCGCCTCCCTGCCCTGGGACTCGTCGACCGAGGACAATCTCGACCTCGTTCACGCCCGTGAGGTGCTCGACGCCGACCACTACGACATCGAGAAGGTGAAGGAGCGGATCATCGAGTTCCTCGCCGTCCGCAAGCTTAAGCCGGACGCGCGCGGTTCGATCCTCTGCTTCGTCGGCCCGCCCGGCGTGGGCAAGACCTCGCTCGGCCGCTCGATCGCCCGCGCGCTCGGTCGCGAGTTCGAGCGCATCAGCGCCGGCGGCGTCCGCGACGAGGCGGAGATCCGCGGCCACCGTCGCACCTACATCGGGGCGATGCCGGGCACGATCGTCCGTGCGCTGCGCGACGCGGGCGCGAACAACCCGCTCTTCATGATCGACGAGATCGACAAGATGGGCTCCGACGTCCGCGGCGACCCGTCGAGCGCGATGCTCGAGGTCCTCGACCCCGAGCAGAACTCGAGCTTCCGCGACCACTACCTCGACGTGCCGTTCGACCTGTCGAACGTCATGTTCATCACGACGGCCAACGCGCTCGAGCTCGTGCCCGGGCCGCTACGCGACCGCATGGAGGTCATCCAGCTCGCCGGCTACACCGAGGACGAGAAGCTCGAGATCGCCA
>JBFIDS010000583.1:0-2426 GCA_041603715.1 Paraconexibacter sp.
ACCACTTCCTGCCCGGCCACTCGCTGCGCTCGATCGCCGAGCTCGCCGACCTGCTGGAGGACGGGCTCGACGGCCCACGTGCCGCGCGGCCCGGCCCCCGACGCACCGCACCGACCCAGCCCACCCACGGAGGACCGTCGTCATGAGGGACATCATCGAGCAGCTCGACGAGTGGGGCGCCGCGGGTCGCGGCGCGGCGACCGCCACCGTCGTGGGGGTGAAGCGCTCCGCGCCGCGCCCCCCGGGGGCGAAGATGGCGGTGGCCGACGACGGGTCGGTCGTGGGCGCGGTGAGTGGCGGCTGCGTCGAGGGCGCCGTCGTCCAGGTCGCCGAGGAGGTGCTGCGCGGCGGGGAGCCGCGGCTCCTCTCGTTCGGGATCGCCGACGACGAGGCGTGGGACGTCGGCCTGCCCTGCGGCGGCGAGATCGACATCTGGGTCGATCGCATGGACGACGCGACGGCCGCCGCGTTCGCGGACCTCGCGCGCGACGGCGGCCGCGGCGCGCTCGTCACCCGGCTCGACGGGGGTGGACGCCTCCTCGTCGGCGCCGACGGCACGCGGACCGGCACGCTCGGCGCGTCCGAGCTCGACGATGCGGCCGCCGCCCACGCCGAGGATCTCCTGTGGGCCGAGCGCTCCGAGCGGCGCGACGCCGCCGGGGTCGAGGTGTTCGTCGACGTCACGGCGCCTCCCCCGCGGCTCGTCGTATTCGGGGCCGTCGACCACTCCGCGGCGCTCTGCACGCTCGCGAAGGCCGCGGGTTGGCGCGCGTTCGTCGTCGATCCGCGCGGACGGTTCGCGACGGCCGAGCGCTTCCCCGACGCCGAGCGCGTCCTCGCGATGTGGCCCGCGCCCGCGTTCGACGCGCTCGGCGGCATCGATCGCGGCACCTCGATCGCGGTCCTCACCCACGACCCCAAGCTCGACGATGCCGCGCTGGAGATCGCGCTGCGGTCGGACGCCGGATACATCGGGGCGATGGGCTCGCGGCGCGCGCAGGAGAAGCGGCGCGACCGGCTCCTCGCCGCCGGCTTCACCGACGCGGACCTCGAGCGCATCAGCGCCCCGATCGGCCTCGACCTCGGCGGGCTCACCTCCGAGGAGACGGCGCTCTCGATCATGGCCGAGCTCGTCGCGGTCCGCCGCGGCCACTCCGGCGGCCGGCTGCGCGACGCCCGCGGACGCATCCACGAGGTCGGGTCATGACGTGCGCCGCGATCATCCTCGCCGCGGGCGAGTCCCGCCGCTTCGGATCGCCGAAGCAGCTCGCCGCCCTCGACGGGCGACCGCTGCTCCAGCACGTCATCGACGCGGTGCTCGAGGTGGACGCGCTCGATCCCGTCGTCGTCGTCCTCGGTGCCCATCACGAGGAGGTGCAGGCCGCGATCGACCCCGGCCGCGCCTCCGTCGTCCTGTGCCTCGGATGGGACGAGGGCCTCGCCGCCTCGCTGCGTGCCGGTCTCCTCGCCGTCCGCGAGGCGGTGCCCGACGTGGAGCGCGTCGCCATCGTCCTTGGTGACACGCCTCGGCTGGAGTCCGCCGTCATCGAGGACGTGCTGCACGCGGCGGAGGGCGCCCCGCCGGGCGTCGCCGCCCGTGCGATGTACGACGGCAGCCCCGGCCACCCGGTGGTCCTGCCCCGGGAGATGCTCGACGCCGCCGGCGAGCTGGCCGGGGAGGACGGCGCCCGTGAGCTGCTCGCCGGAGTCCCGATCGTGCTCGTCGAGGCTGGTGGCCCCGGCGGAATGGACGTCGACACCCCCGAGAACCTGGAGGCCCTGAGATGAAGCTCGAGCAATCGTTCACCGTGGACGCGCCCGCCGAGACGGTGTGGAAGGCACTCGTCGACATCGAGCGGGTCGCACCCTGCCTGCCGGGCGCGGAGGTGACCGAGAACGTCGGTGACGGCACCTACAAGGGGACCTTCACCGTCAAGCTCGGCCCGACGACCGCGGCCTACGCGGGAACGCTGAAGATGGACTCCCTCGACGAGGCCGGCCACGTCGCGACGATGAGCGCGCGCGGGACGGACAAGCGCGGGCAGGGCGGCGCGAACGCGACGATCGTCTCGCGGGTCGGTCCCGATCCGGACGGGGTCGGGACGAAGGTCGACGTCGACACCGACTTCACGATCACCGGCAAGCTCGCGCGGTTCGGCCGCGGCGGGATGATCCAGGACGTCGCCAACCGGATGCTCAAGGAGTTCGCCGCGAACCTCGAGGAGGAGGTGCAGGCGCACGCTCCCGCCGCCGCGGGGGACGGGCCCCAGGCGGTCGCCGGCGCGGCGGACGCGGCGGGCACGGCGACCGCACCCGGCGAGTCCGGGGGCGCGACCGGACCGGCGGGCACGACCGCGACGCCGGGCGGCGCGCCGCGGGCCGCGCGGGCCCCCGCGAAGCCCGTGAGCGGCCTGCGGCTCGTGTTC
>JBFIDS010000584.1:0-2425 GCA_041603715.1 Paraconexibacter sp.
TGCTCGCCGCCGGACAGCTCGGAGGGGAGGTTGTCGGCCTTGTCCTCGAGGCCGACGAGCGCAAGCTTGCGCCGCGCGATCGCCGCGCGCTCGCGCTTCGGGTGGCGCCGCGAGAAGTCGAGCGGCAGCGTCGCGTTCTCGAGCGCCGTGAGCGTGGGCAGCAGCTGGAAGAACTGGAAGACCACCCCGACGCGGTCTCCGCGCCAGACCGCCAGCTCCTCCTCGTCCATCGTGTCGATCCGGTGACCGTCGACGGTCACCGTGCCCTCGGTCGGCCGGTCGATCCCGGTCACCATGTTCATGACCGTCGACTTGCCGCTGCCCGAGGGCCCGACGATGGCGACCATGTCGCCCTGCTCGATGACGAGGTCGACGCCCCGCAGGGCCCGGTAGGCGACCTTGCCGGTGCGAAAGGTCTTCTCGACGCCCGACAGCTCGATGAGCGGCGGGCGGCGGACGTCGCGACGGGGGACTGCTCGGGGGCGGCTTGCGGCATGCGTGTCATCGACCTCGCTCGGGAGAACGAGGGCAGACTCGCCGACCGCGACGGCTCGGTCATCCGGGTCCGTCCCCCCAGAAGGTGCGGAAGAACCGCACAGCCCCGAGGGGACGGGCCCGGCCCGAGGGGGTGATGCATCCCGGCGCCGCTCAGGGTCGCCGGAGCGCGTCACCCCCTCGGCGCCTACCGCTTCACGTCGTAGCGGTCGAGGTCCATGACCTTCGACCACGCGGCGGCGAAGTCGCGCACGAACTTCTCCTTCGCGTCGTCGCACGCATAGACCTCGGCGAGCGCGCGCAGCTCCGAGTTCGAGCCGAACACGAGGTCCGCGCGGGTCCCGGTCCACTTGCCGTCGGCCGTCGCGAACGTGCCGTCGTCCTTCGTCGTCCACTGCGTGCCGAGCGAGAGGAGGTTCACGAAGAAGTCGTTCGTGAGCGTCCCGACGCGATCGGTGAGCACACCGTGCGGCGAGCCGCCGGTGTTCGCGCCGAGGACCCGAAGGCCTCCGACGAGCACCGTCATCTCCGGCGCGCTCAGCGTGAGCAGGTTCGCACGGTCGAGGAGGAGGTACTCCGCCGGCAGCTGATGACCCTCGCGCAGGTAGTTGCGGAAGCCATCGGCCGTCGGCTCGAGGTACGAGAACGACTCGGAGTCCGTCTGCTCCGCCGACGCATCACCGCGACCGGGGGTGAACGGGACCTCGACCTCGACGCCGGCGTCCTTCGCCGCCTTCTCGACCGCGGCCGTACCGCCGAGGACGATGAGGTCGGCGAGCGACACGGGCTTGCCGAACGCCTGCTGGATCCCGGCGAGGCCGTCGAGCACCTTCGCGAGCTCCTGCGGGTCGTTGACCTCCCAGCCGGCCTGCGGATCGAGGCGCACCCGCGCTCCGTTCGCACCGCCGCGCTTGTCGCTGCCGCGGAACGTGGACGCCGAGGCCCACGCTGCCTTCACGAGCTCGGGGACCGTGAGGCCCGAGTCGAGGATCTGGGCCTTGAGCGACGCAGCGTCATCGGCGCTCAGCTCGGGGCCCGCGGGCACCGGGTCCTGCCAGATGAGCTCCTCCGACGGGACCTCGGGACCGAGGTAGCGCTGGATCGGGCCCATGTCGCGGTGGGTCAGCTTGTACCAGGCGCGGGCGAACGCGTCGGCGAACTCGTCGGGGTTCTCCAGGAACCGGCGCGAGATCTTCTCGTACTCCGGATCCATCCTCAGCGAGAGGTCGGTCGTGAGCATCGTCGGCTTGCGCGGCGGCGAGTCCGGCGTCGGGCCGGGGATGGTCGCCTCGGCGTCCTTGGCGACCCACTGGTGGGCGCCCGCGGGGCTCTTCTCGAGCTCCCACTCGAAGCCGAAGAGGTTCTCGAAGAAGTTGTTCGACCACTTCGTCGGCGTCGTCGTCCAGGTGACCTCGAGACCGCTCGTGATCGTGTCCGCGCCGCGGCCCGAGCCATAGGAGCTCGTCCAGCCGAAGCCCTGCTCGACCATGTCGGCGCCCTCGGGCTCCGGGCCGACGTGCGGGATCGGGTCGGCGGCGCCGTGCGTCTTGCCGAACGAGTGGCCGCCGGCGATGAGCGCGACGGTCTCCTCGTCGTTCATGGCCATGCGACCGAACGTCTCGCGGATGTCGTGCGCCGCCGAGATCGGGTCGGCGTTGCCGTTGGGACCCTCCGGGTTGACGTAGATGAGGCCCATCTGGACCGCGCCGAGGGGAGCCTCGAGCTCGCGCTCGCCGGTGTAGCGCTTGTCGTCCCCGAGCCACTCGGTCTCGGGGCCCCAGTAGACGTCCTCCTCGGGCGCCCAGATGTCGGGGCGACCGCCACCGAAGCCGAAGGTCCTGAAGCCCATCGTCTCGAGGGCCCGGTTCCCGGCGAAGATCAGCAGGTCGGCCCACGAGATCTTGCGGCCGTACTTCTGCTTGATCGGCCA
>JBFIDS010000585.1:0-2416 GCA_041603715.1 Paraconexibacter sp.
CCCAGCGAGCCGCCGCCGAGTGCGACGACGTCCCCGTCGGCGGCGTCGAGGACCCGCAGGACGAGAGCCTCCTCGCGCTCGCGGAACGCCGCCTCCCCGTGGGCCTCCCAGAACTTCTCGATCGACGAGCCGAACTCGGCCTCGAGCAGCCGGTCGGTGTCGCGCAGCTCGGCTCCGAGCGCACGGGCGGCCTCCCGGGCGGCGGTGCTCTTGCCCGCCCCCATGAAGCCGACGAACACGATCGCCGGCGCGGCCACGGTCAGTCGCGGCCGATGCGCCGGTGGTAGGCCTCGACCGCGGCGCGGACGTCGTCGACGTGGTCGCCGCCGAACTTGCGGCGGTAGGCGTCGGCGAGGACGAAGGCGACCATCGCCTCGCCCACGACGCCGGCGGCGGGCACCGTGCAGGAGTCGGTGCGCTCGCGCAGTGCCTGCGCGGGCTCCTTCGTCTCGATGTCGACGCTGCGCAGCGGCTGCGTGAGCGTCGGGAGCGGCTTCATGGCCCCGCGGGCGAGCAGCGGCTCACCGGTCGTCATGCCGCCCTCGAGGCCGCCCGAGTGGTTCGTCTCGCGCTGGTAGCCCTCGGGCTCCGCGTAGAAGATCTCGTCGTGGGCCTGCGACCCGGGGCGCCCGGCGACGTCCCACGCGTCGCCGATCGCGCAGCCCTTCACGGCCTGGATCGAGCAGATCGCCATCGCGAGGCGGCCGTCGAGGCGCTCCTCCCAGCTCACGTGCGAGCCGAGGCCCGGGGCGAGGCCGAACGCGACGACCTCGAAGACGCCGCCGATCGACTCGTTCGCCTTGCGCTGGACGTTGATGTGCTTGACCATCGCCCGGCTCGCCTCGGGGTCGAGGCAGCGGACGGGGTCCTCGTCGATCGCGTCGAAGTCGCTCAGCGCGAGCCGGTGGCTTCGGGGAGGTGCGTGGACGCTCCCGATCTGCACGACGTGCGAGACGACCTCGACCCCCAGGGCGCGCAGGAACGCCTTGCACACCGCACCCCCGGCGACGCGGGCCGCCGTCTCCCGGGCGCTCGCGCGCTCGAGCACGTCGCGGACGTCGGTGAGGCCGTACTTCCAGGTCCCGACGAGATCGGCGTGCCCCGGGCGTGGGAGATGCACCTCGGGCACGTCGGCCTCGACGGGCCACGGGTTCATCCGCTCCTCCCAGTTGGAGAAGTCCTTGTTCGCGACCTGAAGGGCGATCGGACCGCCGAGCGTGTGGCCGTGCCGGACGCCCGCGGTGACGTGCGCGCGATCCGTCTCGATCTTCATGCGCCCGCCGCGCCCATGGCCGAGCTGGCGGCGCGCCATGTCGCGGTCGATGGCGTCGCGCTCGAGGACGAGCCCGGCGGGCAGGCCCTCCACGATGCAGGTCAGGCCGGGGCCGTGCGACTCCCCGGCGGTCACGAGTTTCAAGACCGTCATGCGGGGGCGCAGTCTATTGACCGCGGTCCCCCGGGCCCGCCCGGGGTCACCGGGGGCCCCGGGGCCGGTTCAGGGAGCGGGGGCGGGAACGGGCACGGGTGCGACGGCGACCGGAGCCGGCGCCGGCGGGGCGTCCGCGGCGGGCAGGAGGCCGTTCGCAGCGGCGTGCTGGATGCTCGCGATGACGGTGAAGTACCACGTGACGAGCGCGATCGTCGCGGCCTTGCGGGCCTCGTCCTGGGCGGCGGCCTGCGCGGCCGACGCGGCGTCCTCGCCGGACCGGGTCTTCGCGTCGGACTCGCGGCGGACGAGCACGCCCTTGTCGGAGTCCCATCGGTAGCCGGTGCCGGCGGCGAGCGCGGTGGAGGCGTCGTCGCCGGAGTCCTTCTTGGCCCGGGTCGGCGTGAGATCGCCGTTCGTCGTGGACGAGGCGCGCCGCCGGATGCTCGCGAGGTCGAGCCGATAGCGGGTCGTGCCCGAACCGGACTCGCGCTCGAGGTACGTCGTGTCGCCGGGGGCGAGCTCGAGCGTCTGGCAGTCGTCCTTGGACGGCAGGCAGCGGCCCTCCCCGGTCGGCGTCGCCTCGGAGCTCACGAGGAAGACGGCCTTCTTGCCCCCGGACAGGACGCCGAGGAACACGAAGAACGGCTGGTCGGCGTTCGGCAGCGGGCTCAGGCGCGAGACGTCGCGCATCGTCTTCTGCTTGCCGGGGCGCCCGAAGCGGAGGCTGACGCGGTAGATGTCGAGCGGGTCGAGCTTGGGGGCCGGGGCCTTGGGAGCGGCCTCCGGTCCCGGGGACGGGGACGGGGGCGCCGGGGCCTTCGCTCCCGCGTCACCGCCCGCCTTCGGGGTCGACGCGGAAGCGGCCTCCTTCGCGGCGGCGGGCTTCGCTCCGCCCGCGGCGGCGGTGGTCTCCGCCTCCGGCGTCTTCACGAACTGCTGGCGGAACGGATCGCGGCGGCTCTTCGCACGCGGCGCGGCGGGCGGCCG
>JBFIDS010000586.1:0-2413 GCA_041603715.1 Paraconexibacter sp.
GTCCGCAGCGCCGACCGCCCCGTCCCCGACCGCGACGCCGACGCTCGCGCCCACGTCGAGCCCCTCGCCCCGCCACGGGATCGGCGCCGAGCACGCGGCGACGATCCGCTCCGCGAGCTCGTCGACGTCGGCCGCCGTCCGGAGTCCCTCGACGAGCACGACGAACTCGTCGCCGCCGATGCGCGCGACCGTGTCCCCGTCGCGCACCGCATCCTCGAGACGCTGGGCGGTGCGCCGGAGCACATGGTCGCCGGCGACGTGGCCCCAGCGGTCGTTGACGGCCTTGAAGCCGTCGAGGTCGACGTAGATGAGCGCGACGAGCCCGGGAGTCCGCGCGAGACGGCGGCGCGCCTGGTCGATCCGGTCGAACAGCAGGCGTCGGTTCGCGAGGCCGGTGAGGCTGTCGTGGAGCGCCTCCGCGCGCAGCGATGCGGCGAGAGCGTCGCGGGTGACGACGTCACGGACGACGACGCCGATCGCGAGCGTCGTGAGGCTTCCCATCGCGAGGAACATCTGCACGACGATGAGCCCGCCGAACGGGCCCTCGTGCGAGAACGGGCCCTCACCGACGACCGCGGCGGTCTCGACGACGAACGCGACGAGGAGGACACCGAGCATCGCGTCCACGTGGCCGACCCGGATCGCGACGAAGGCGAGCGCGGGGATGACGAGGAAGGGCAGCCCGATGTCCGCGGGCCACGAGAACGGGCCGACGACGACGACCGCGACCCCGAGGAGGACGGCGAGCGGGATGCACGCGTCGCGCGGCGGCGGACGCAGGCCGCGGCTCGCGATCGCGAGGAGGGCCGGCGCGACCACGAGCGCCCCGACCGCGTCCCCGACGTACCACCGCGGCAGCCGCGGGAAGACCGGGTCGCCGTCGAGAAGGGCCGCGCCGAAGGTGCCGATGGCCGCCCCCACGGCCGGCCCGGCGACGACGGCGCACAGAAGGAAGGCGAGGATGCCGCCGCGCCGTGTGAGGTCGGGCGGCCCGGTCCACAGTCGGCCGAGGAGGAGCGCGGCGACGAGCGGCTCGACCGTGTTGGCGAGCGCCATCGCGACGCTCGTCTGGGCGCTGTAGTCCGCGCGGAGATCCATCCCGAACTCGGCGGCGAAGACGACGGCGAGCAGCAGCGGCCAGCGTCGCCGGTCGCTGAGCAGGAGTGCGGCGACGGTGACACCGGCCTGAGGCCAGAACGCGGCGCCGATGGAGGTCTCGAACGCCGAGGAGGACTCGACGAACAGGTAGAGCGCGACGTAGACGGCCCCGAGCAGGAGGGCGGGGCCAGCGATGCGAGATGCGCGCGACAAGGGGAACCTCTTCCAGGACCGAATGCGGCCGTCCCCTCATCATCGACCGCACGCGGTGCCGACTTGAGACGGGCTAGCCCCGCCCTCGTGCCCGCGGCACCCCGCAGCGCGGGAGCGTCCGGCGCAGCGTCAGGGTCGTCCCGTCGGACCGGCGCACCGTCGCGGTGATGCGGCGGGAGCGGGTCACCCGCAGCGTCGCCGGCGAGAACGTCCGCGTGAACGGAGCGCCGACGGACCGGTAGGTGCGGTCCAGCCGCACGCGGACGCCGGTGACGAGATCGAGGTCGCCGGCGAGGCCGACCCTCAGCCGGCCCCGCCCGATGCACCGGCGGACGAGGCGGACCGGGTCGAGCGCGAGCGGGAACGTGAGGACGTCCGGGCGCAGGTAGTCGGTCGGGTCCTCGAGGAACCGGACCTCGCGCGGGCGCTCCGCCGCCGGCACCCGCTCGAGCTCGGCGAAGAACGGCGTCTTGTAGTTCACCCCGTTCGTCGTGATGCCCGCCGCCCAGTCGTCGTGGTGGGTGGGCACGAAGACCTCGGGACGCAGGGTCTCGATGTACCGGCGCGGGTCACGCAGGCCGTTGGTGAACTGGTTGAACCCCTGGATCGCACCGAGCTGGACGTCGACGGGACGCAGATCACGCAGGGCGGCGTAGGTCGCGGGAGCCTGCTCGTCGAGCGGTCCGGACGTGTCGTGCCAGACGAGGCTCGTCCCCGCCGTGCGGAAGCGGTACAGGACGGATCCGCCCTCCGCGTCGGGGAGGCGTCCGACGAGGTGCGCGAGGTCCTCGCTCGTCGGGGGATGGTCCACGATCGCCGTGCCGGGCACGGGGAGGACCGGGACGTGGAGCCCGCCCGTGTCCCCCGCGTCGGGCGCCACGCCCGCCGAGTGGAGGTGTTTGACCGCGGTGATCTCGACCCCGGGCAGGATGTCCGTCGTGCCGGCGGTGCCGGGCGCGGCACCCGCCGGGACGACCTCGACGCAGCGCGGGGGCATTGCCCGCATCGCGCGGGACCGCAGCTCGTCGCACTGCTCCGCGGTGCCCACGAGCGTCGCGCCCGACGCCTCAGCGATCGGCGTCGCGTCCGCCGCGTGGTCGAA
>JBFIDS010000587.1:0-2403 GCA_041603715.1 Paraconexibacter sp.
AGTCGGCGAAGGGAGCCCGTAGGGCGACCGAGTCGGCTGTGTGATCACCACCGCGCGCGCCTTCTCGCTAGGCCCCCGCGCCCCGACCCCCGTGGAGGAGAAGCCGTGGCCCGTCCGTCTGTGCACCCTGTTGAGACGAAGCTGAAGATCGTGCTGTCGGTCCTGTCCGGCGAGTCGTCGATCGCTGAGGCCGCCCGCCGCCACGGAATCTCCGAGACGTCGATCGGGAAGTGGAAGGAGCAGTTCCTGCACGGCGGCCGCGACGGCCTCCAGCAGGGTGGCCGGCAGGGCAAGCCGACCGGCCGCGAGGCGCAGCTGGAGGCGGAGGTCGACGACCTCACCCGCGCGCTCGGCGAGGCGCACGTCGAGCTGCGCGCGCTCAAGCGCGGGGGCCCGTCGGGGATGGGGTTTCGCTGAGCTCGAGCAACTCCGTCTCGAGCACGGCCTGACGGTCGCGCGGTTCTGCGAGATCGTCGGCCTGGGCCGGCGCACCTACTACGACCGTCGCGCCCGCCACCACGCCGGGCAGTTGGTCGCGCGGGGTCCGTGGCCGCGCCCGGCGCGCGACCGCGTCGGCGAGCAGGTCGTCGCGATGGCGCTGGCGTTCCCGATGTGGGGTCATCGCAAGATCGCGTGGCTGTGCCGCCACGACGGCCTGCAGGTCGCTGACGCGACCTGCCTGCGCGTCCTACGCGACGCCGGCCTCGTGCTCCCGGTCGACTACGCGCGCGAGCGCCGCGACCTCGCCACCGCCAGGCGGGAGGCGTTCGTCACGATCCCGACCCGGCGCAACCGGGTCTGGCAGACCGACTTCTTCGAGCTCGAGACCAGCGGCGGCGGCACCTGGCGGTCCGGGGATGTCATCGACTACGCGACGAAGCTGGTGCTCGCCGGACCGGTCACCGCGACCCAGAACACGCGCGATGCGATCAGCTCCCTGGAGGACGCCCGCTCTCAGGTCCACGACCTGCTCGGCCACAGCCTCCTGGACGACGTCACCTGCCCGATCACCGGGGAGATCACCCCGGTGATCGTCGTCAGTGACAACGGACCGTGCTTCAAGAGCACCGGGTTCGAGCGCTACATCGCGTCCCGACCGGAGCTCACGCACGTGCGCACCCGGCGCAAGAGCCCGCAGACCAACGGGGTCATCGAGCGATACCACGGCGCGATCAAGATCGAGCACCTCTGGCGCGAGCTCCCCGCCGACGGCACCGAGATGACCCGGATGGTCGAAGCGTTCCGTCAGCTCTACAACCACGTCCGCCCGCACGAGACCCTGCTCGGCGCCAGGCCGATCGAGCGCTACCTCGCCGACCCCGACAACGAGCCCGACGAGGCCGCGATCACCCCACCTTCAACGCGCCAAACTGCGCGGATTCCTTGACGCGGGACACCACGACAGCAGCGGCGAACAAACCGATGACGCCGCCCGACCCCCATCCCCACGCGTTGCCATTGCTGACGCCCAGCAGCAGGCAGACGAGGCCTGCGGCGAGCAGCACCGCTCCCAGCCAGTCGATGCTCGCAGGACTCTTGATCGGAGATTCCGGCACGAACAGATGGGTTGCGATGATCGCGATGACGATGGCGATCAGCCCGAACCAGAAGATCCACTCATAGGAAAGCTGGTCGACGATCACGCCGCTGAGCACCAGGCCGGCACCGCCGCCGATCCCGAACGTCGCCGAGATCAGCCCGATCCCGGTCGCGACCCGTTGCGCCGGGAACTCGTCGCGGATGATCCCGAACGCCAGCGGAAAGATCGCGCCGCCGGCGCCCTGGATCGCGCGGCCGGCGATCAGCAACTCGAGCGAGTGCGACAGCGCCGCAACCGCCGAACCGACGGCAAAAATCACGAGCACCCACACGAGCACGCGCTCTTTGCCGAGAATGTCCCCCAGACGCCCGAGGACCGGGGTGGCAACCGACGCGGTCAGCAGGTAGATGGTCAACACCCACGTCACCGACGACGTCGAAGCGCCCAACTCGCGCTGGATCTCCGGCAGTGCGGGGGCGACCATCGTCTGCATCAGCGCAAACGCGAGCGCCGAGACCGCCAGCACGGCAAGCGTGAGACTGTAGGGCGGGTGCCCATCACCGCTCGGCACCTCGCCGCCGTGCGGCACCACCGATGCGATCCTGGCGCTCATGCTCGCGGGGCGTGCGCGACGAAGACCGGGACGGCGGCGTGGTGCAAGACGTGGTGGCTGACGCTACCCAACAACACGCCCATCACGCCGACGCCTGTCGGCGCCGGGTGAAAACTGGTCCACCTGCGCCGGGTGAAAAGTGGGCCACTTGGGGTGTTGTCCGGGTGGCCGCTGAGCCTGGGCTCGTTTGCGCAGAGCGAGCTCGGGAGGACCGGGGTGGTCGGGGTGGAGCAGTGGGCGGAGATCCGGC
>JBFIDS010000588.1:0-2403 GCA_041603715.1 Paraconexibacter sp.
CGGCTCGGCGCCGCGGGCGCCCGGGTGCGTGCCGACGTCGACCCCGGCGGCCGGGCGCGCGTACGCTCGGCACCGTTCACGCCGCCCGGGCCCGCGGCCGACCCGGTCCGCCTCGTTCCCTTCGCCCTCGACGGCGGGCTCGGCGCCCACGACTGGGCCGACCGGCGCCTCGCCCGCGACCTCGCGCGGCGGGCGGGCGACGCTGTCGCGCTCCTCGCCGAGCCCGACGGGACGGTGCTCGGCGTACTCGACGGGGCGCTCCTCGTCGTCGGTGACGACGGGCGCGTGCTCGCACCGGCCGCCGAGGGCCGCCACCACGTCCCCGTCTCCCTCGACGCCCTCCCGCTCACCGGGCAGGAGCACCTCACGCTCGACGACGTCCGGGGGGCGTCCCGCCTCATCGTCGTCGACGTCCTCCACGGCCCCCGCTCCGCGACACCCCCGGGCAATTGAACGTCATTCCTGGTGGGTCCACACCGCCCAGGAATGACGGTCACCGCCCGCGCGACACCGACCGTCAGTCTGGGGTGGTCAGGACCCACCAGAACTGACGTTCACCTTCTGGCGGCGCGACGGCCTCAGGCGAGCGCCGGGGCGCCCGCCGACTCGAGCGCGCGCGGCACGAGGTGGAAGGCGACCGCGCCGTCGTCGACGCGGACCGCCGCGCCGGTGAGGAAGCCCTTCGTGGTCGCCGCGCGCTCCGCGGCGCCCAGCCCGAACATCCGCCGCGCCCGGTCGGACGCGAGCCGCTCGATCGCGCGCGTGGCGTCGCGCTCGCTCACGCGCCAGCCCGACGCGACGAGCGCGGAGCCGTGCCACACCTCGAACCTCCAGCGGCGGAACCCGTAGCGGCCGGCGGGAAGGGGGTGGACCGCGTACGTGAACCGCAGGCCCTCGACCGAACCGATCACCACGCGCACGTTACCGTTCGAGGCCGACCCCCGGACGAAGGACCGCATGCCCCGACGCCCCTCCCCCACCGGCCGGACGAAACGCGAGCGCCTCGAGTACCGCGCCGCCCGCGCCCTCGCAGCCCTCCCGCCCACGACCCAGGTCAAGCTGTCGCGGCGTCCCCCCGTACGGGTCGACGGTCAGGAGCTCGAGCCGGAGGTCCAGCTCACCCTCGCGCTCCTCGAGCGCCAGGGGCTCGCCGGGATCGAGACGCTCAGCCCCGCCCAGGCCCGCGAGCAGGTCCGCCGCCAGGCGCTCGCGGCCGAGGGGCCGACGCCGGAGGTCGGCGCGCGACGGGACCTCCAGGTCGACGGCGCGGAGGGGCTGCTCGCTGCGCGCCTGTACTCGCCCGGCACGGCCGACGGCCCGGACGCCGACGCCCCGCGCGCCCTCCTCGTCTTCTTCCACGGCGGCGGGTTCGTCGTCGGCGATCTCGAGACGCACGACGAGGTGTGCCGCCTGCTCTGCCGCCACGCCGGCCTCCACGTCCTCTCGGTCGACTACCGGCTCGCGCCCGAGTGCCCGTTCCCGGCGGCTCCGCTCGACGGGCTCGCGGCGTTCGCCTGGGCGGTCGCGCACGCCGACGAGCTCGGCGCGGACCCGGAGCGGATCGGGGTCGGTGGGGACTCCGCGGGCGGGAGCATCGCCGCCGTCGTCGCCCAGGAGACCCTGCGGCGCGGGATCGCGGCCCCCGCCTTCCAGCTCCTCCTCTACCCCGCGACGGACGCGAGCACCGAGTGGCCCTCGGTCGATCGCTTCGCGGACGGCTTCTTCCTCACGCGCGCCCAGATGACGTGGTTCCGGGAGCAGTACATCCGCGACGCCGACGTGCACGACCCCCTCCTCTCCCCGCTCCTCACCTCGATCGATCCGGCTCTCGCACCGGCCCTCATCGTCACGGCGGGCTTCGACCCGCTCCGCGACGAGGGCGAGGCGTACGCGACCGCGCTGGACGCGGCGGGCGTCCCGGTCGTCCTGCGGCGGTTCCCCGGCCTGATCCACGGCTTCGCGAACATGACGGGGGTGAGCCGCGTCTCCCGTGACGCGTTCCTCGAGGTCTGCGGGATGGTGCGCGCGCTCCTGCGCACGACGCGTGCCGGCAGGCCGGCTTCGCCCATGCTCTAGAGTCGACGGTCCGGCGGATCGCCCACTCGATCGGGGCCCTCGGGCCCAGCCGGGCCACGCACCGGTCCTCGTGACCGGTGGCCCGTCCCGGTGATCGGGAGTGTCAATGCCGCCCAGGCCAGACACACATGAGTCCTGGGACGTATGAAGTAACCGGCGATCCATGACCGGGGATACGCGGATCGCCCGCCCGTCGCCCCTCGGGGCCCGGGTGGGCTCCGCCCCCCGTCCCGTCAGGTCGAGGGACCGCGCTCACGCCGCCGGCCCCGCGGTGCTCACCCGAAGAACGTCTCGGCGGTCTCGAAGAACGCGCGGTCGAGGAGCTTC
>JBFIDS010000589.1:0-2396 GCA_041603715.1 Paraconexibacter sp.
GCGCACGGAGGCCTCGGGGTTCGCCTGGAGGTTGAGCCACCAGGCGGGCGGCTTGTCGCTGCCGAGGTTGGAGGCGACGACCGCGAGCGCCGGGCCGTCCTCGAGGTACATGAGCGGCGTCGAGCGCGGCTGGCCGCTCTTGCGGCCCTTCGTCGTGAGCAGGAGGGTGGTCATGCCGAGGAACCGGCGCCCGAACCGCCCGCGCGTGGCGGAATAGAGCTTGCGGTGGATCGACCAGATGACTTCGGCGACGGGACGAGGGGGAGGAGCCATAGGGCCTGACGATAGGCGTCCGCGCGCCGAAGAGTCAACACAGTGTCAAGTTCGCCGTCGCGGGTGACCGAGGTCGGGCGGTCCGGGACCCGAATCGGGGGCCACGAGTGAATCGGCGCCACGCCGCGCGTTTGTGCACCGCCGCTCGCCGGGTACCCGGTGTCCATGACGACGTCCGACTCGGTCAAGACCTCCGCCACGTTCCCGTTCCGCATGGCGCTGGGCATGCTCGCCTACGTCGGCGTCATCCTGCTGCTCTGGCTCGTGCTCCCCAGCGGCTGGTTCAGCGTGACGATCCTCACGGTGCTCGCGCTCGCCGGCGTCTTCATCGGCGTCGGCTCCGTCATGCAGACCCGCGGTCTGAAGGGCCGGCCGGGCCGCCACCCCACGCGACCGCCGTCGGCGACCTGAACGGCCCTCAGCGCCGCAGGATCGGCCGAGAGCCGACGATCGTCGCGCGCCGTAGCCGGTGCGCTTCGATCCCGTCCGCGCCGAGCTCGATCTCGAGGATCCCCGTGTCCTGGGTGCCTGGCGACGCTGCGCTGAAGACGAAGTTGCCGAGGCTGTAGGCGACGAGTCGTCCCCGGGCGGGCCGCCGGATGGGCTGCAGCACGTGCGGGTGCGCGCCGATGACGGCGGTCGCGCCCGCATCGAGCGCGAGGCGGGCGAGCGCGCGCTGCCCCGCCGACTCGCCGCGGTCCTTCTCGATGCCCCAGTGGAAGGTCGCGATCACCACGTCGGCCTCGCGGCGCGCGCGGGCGACCCCCGCCCGGACGCGCTCGGGGAACGCCCACGCGCTACCCGGTGTGGACCCCACGGCGCGGAACTCGAACGGGAGGATGTTCCCGAAGCCGACGAACGCGACGCGCAGGCCGAGCCGCTCCACGACCACCGGACGGTACGCCTGGGCCTCCGTCGCTCCCGCGCCCACGGGGACCATCCCGTACCGGCGCACGTACCGCAGTGTGTCGAGGAGCGCCGTGCGACCGAAGTCCCCGGAGTGGTTGTTCGCGAGGTTGAGCACGTCGAGGCCACCCGCGCGGGCGAGCGCCCGCAATGACGACGGCCGGCCGCGGAACGTGTACTGCTTGTCCTGCGCCGCGCCGCGCAGGCTGACGGCGCACTCGAGATTGCCGAACGCGATGTCGGCGGCCCGCAGCCGCGGCCCGACGCTCGCCCACGGGTAGTTCGCGCCGAAGCGCTCGATCGCGGCGCCCGGCCCGTCACCGAGGTTGATGTCGCCCACCGCGGCGAGACGCAGCGGGCGCACGGTGACGGACGTGCTGCGCGTGATGCGGCCGTCCGCCCCGGTGGCGCGCAGCCGCAGTCGCCCGGAGACCCGAGGCGCGCGGAAGGTGGTGGCCCCACCGAGGCGGGAGATCGGCTCCCCGCGCGGGAACCAGCGCGTTCCGCGACGCTCCTCGATGCGCACGGGGCGCTGCATGCCGGTGACCCGCAGGACGAGGCGCCCCCCGCCGGCGACGACGCGGGGCACCTCGATCCGCGCGTCCTCGACGACGGGACTCGGCGCGGCGGCGGAAGGCGCCTGACCCGGGACGGGCGCGGGCAGCGTCGGACCGGGCGCGGTGGGGCCCGGCGCGGCGGCATGGGCGCCAGACGGCAGGACGAGGATCACGGCCGCGACGAGGATCCGGGAGCCCCTCGGCAAGCGCGACTCCTGTCTCGCAGGGAAGGGCACGTCGCGATGCTAGCCGCCCCACGGATGCGGCGAGCCACGCATCGACCGACGGCGTCCTGCGCGTGGGTGACGCTGAACCGTCAGGGCACGGCTCAGCGTGCACTCACGGCCCGCCGCGGACGGGGGGCGCGCGACCCGCAGGTGTCGAGGGCCGCCCGGTCGGGCATCCTTGACGGGATGCTGCACCGATACCGCGCAACGGGGGCGGACCTGCCCTTCGGGGATCCGCTGCGCGCGCACGACGTCGCGATGGAGGGGTACTTCTGGAGGCTCAGCGACTCGCGCTCGGGGCGGGTGATCGTCGCGCTGTGCGGCGTGCACCGCACCGCGAGCGGCCGTCGCTGGGCGAACGTCGCGCTCGCCTGCCACCCCGGCGGGCTCGTCCACGCCGCCGACCTCGACGTCGGCTACGCGGACCCCGACC
>JBFIDS010000590.1:0-2393 GCA_041603715.1 Paraconexibacter sp.
CGGAGGGTCCGCGAATCCGGCGAGCCCGACGGCCTCGACGACGGGCCAGCGCTCCCAGTCCCCGAGCGTCGCGGCCCCGTGGTCGAGCGCGTCGGCGAGAAGGGCCACGGCCTCCGCCGCGACGGAGGGCGCGGAGGCGACGAGCGCCCGGGCGACGTGCGCGATCCGTCCCTTCAGCTCGAGGTCGCCGAGGCCCGCGGCCGCGCTGCGCGTGAACCGCGCTGCGTCGAACCCGCCCGCGGCGTCGACGGCCGCGACGACGCCGGCGATCCGTCGGACCGCGCCCGCATCGAGGTTGTCCTTGAAGGCCCCCACGCCGCGCTCAGCCTCCAAGCTCCTCGATGATGTCGAGCATCGCCTCGCGGTCGAGCAGCGAGACGAGCTCGCGGTAGCGCGCGCGCCGCGTGCCGGAGCCTTCGCGGGGGATCGCCAGCCGGACGTCCTCACCGTCGACGCGGCCGCTCACCGTGATGGCGACGGGGGCGACCGGGACGTAGTCGCGCGTCTCGCTGCCGATGGGCTCCAGGACGGCACGGCCGGCCGGGGTCGCGAGCCGCTCGCAGACACCCTCCGCGTCGGGCCAGGTCCCGCCGACGGGGTCGCAGGCGAGCGTGAACGCGCGGCTCGCGGTGGGACCCTCGACCGCGATCGTCAGGCTCGTGCGGGCCTCGGGGTCGGGTCGGGCGGCCGAGCCGTCACCGTCCCCGCACCCGGCGAGCACGACGACGGCGACGACGACGGCGGTGAGGAGGACGACGGGGCGGGGGAGCATGCGCCTATCCTCGCGCACGTGACCACCCCCGGCCCGCAGCAGGACAGTCTCGGCCACAGCGACCGCACCCTTCTCGCGCTCGCCGCGAGCCGTCTGGGCCCGCAGCGCGCGCGCCGCTTCGCGCCGCTCCTCGGTCGCGGCGAGCTGATCGTGCTCCACGGGCTGATGGCGGGCCTGCGGTTCCCCGCCGCCGCCCTGCCGCCCGACCACCCGCACCTGCGCCTCCTCCTCCTCGGCCACCTCGAGGTCCCGATGCAGGAGGCGCTGCGCCGCACCGTCCCCGCGGGGGGAGTCGTCTACGACATCGGCGCGAACATCGGCGTCTTCTCCCTCCTCGCGGGACGGCTCGCGGGTCCCGGAGGGCGGGTGCTCGCCTTCGAGCCCGTCCCGGAGGTCGCCGGGCTCATCGCCTACGCCGCGGGCCGCAACGGGCTCGCCGACGTTGTCACCGTGCGTGCGCAGGCCGTCGCGGGCGCCGCGACGACCGCGCGATTCCACGTGTCGAGCGAGCCGAGCTGGTCGCACCTCGCCGACCGCGGAGTCGCGCCGTCGACGACGCGCACGATCGACGTCGACGTCACGACGCTCGACGCCGCCGTCCTCGCGGGCGCACCCCCGCCCGACGTCGTGAAGATCGACGTCGAGGGCTCCGAGATCGCGGTCCTCGAGGGGGCCGCGGCGGTCCTCTCCGAGCACCGCCCGACGATCCTCTGCGAGCTGCACGAGACGAACGCGGAGGTGTGCGACCTCCTCGAGTCCGCGGGTTACCGCGTCACCCCGCTCGACGGCTCGACGCCGGTGCGCGAGGCGGGTCCCTCGCGGCTGCTCGCCACACCGGCCTGACCACCCGCCCGGCGCCCCCGACCCGGGTCAGTCCTCCAGGGCGGCGGTGCGCTCGCTCACCGAGCGGCCGAGCGCGGCGACCTCGGCGTCCATGAGCGGCACGATGCGCGGGGCGTGGCGACGGACCTCGCGCTCCCCCACCCGCGTCGTGGCCAGCGGCTTGATCCAGCGCATGAGGCCGACCCAGCCGGGCACGTTGATGCGCGTCGAGCGCTTCTCGATCCCCTTGACGAACGCGGCGACGCACTTCTCCTCGGTCGTGGTCGTGCCGAGCGGCCCGGGCAGCACGTCGAGCATCTCCCGGAACGCGCTGAGGTCCTTCTTCGCGTCCTGGACGAGTGGGGTGTCGATCCACGACATGTGCGCGGAACCGACCTTCACGCCGAGGTGAGCGATCTCGGGCCGCAGGGCGTTGGCGAGGTGCTCGGCCCCCGCCTTGCTCGCGTGGTAGGCGACGAGGCCGGGCGCGGCGACGTACGAGGCGAGCGAGGCGACGACGAGCACGTAGCCCCGGCGCTCGATCACGTGGGGCAGCGCGGCGCGGACCGTGTTGAAGACACCGGTGACGTTCACGTCGACGACACGCCGGAACGCGTCCGGGTCGACGGCGAGGACGGACCCGTAGCTCGCGATGCCCGCGTTGGCCATGACGACGTCGATGCCCCCGAAGCGCTCCACGCCCGCGGCGACGGCCGACTCCATCGAGGCGAGGTCGCAGACGTCGCCGATCGCGCTCACGGCGTTCTCCTCGCCGAGCTCGGCGAGGAGCGCGGCGAGC
>JBFIDS010000591.1:0-2392 GCA_041603715.1 Paraconexibacter sp.
CGACCCGTCCTGGTCGACCCACACCGTCGGGACCTCGACGATGCGCCGGTCGGACTCCCGCGCGGTGAGAAGCAGGTCGACGTCCCAGAGGAAATCCCGCACGTGGATGCGGGGGACGACCTCATCGGCGACGTCGCGCCTGAGCACCTTCGCCCCGCACTGGGTGTCGCGGTAGGGGAGGCGAAGCAGGCGGCGGGTGGCGAGCGCGAACCCCGCACTCGTCACCCGCCGGCTCAGCGGCCGGGCCGCGGGCAGCACCGATGCGGGGTGGCTCCGCGAAGCGATCGCGCCGCCCTCGGTCTCCGCCGCGCGGACGAGGCGGCTGAACTCGGCGGGCGGGGTCGCACCGTCGGCGTCGACGAAGCCGACGACGTCGCCGTCGGTGCGGCGGAACGCCTCGGAGAGGACGCCGCCCTTCCCGAGCTTCGAGAACGCGTGCGCGCTCACCCTCCGGTCGCGGCGTCGGTGCTCGGCGACGATTTCGGCGGTGCGGTCGGTGCACGCATCCATCGCGACGAGGAAGCGCGTCGCGGGATGGCTGAAGGCCGTGCGGTACGCGTCGAGCGTACGTCCGATGCGGTCCTCCTCGTTGTGCGCGGGAAAGATGATGTCGAGGCGCATGTGCGTTGTCCCTTTCTCGATGTCGGTTCCGGCTCACAGCGCGGCGCCCGTCGCGATGCACGGCCCCGCGTGTCGCGGGGTCGGCGGGATGGATCTCGCCAGAGGGTGTGCGCTGCGGGGCCCCCGGGTGTGCACCTGCCGTGAGGCCGGGTGCGCGGACCGGATGCCGTTGACGATCTCGGGAGGGGTTACCTGCGCGCTGCGTCGCGAAACGCCGAATGCGGCCCGACATCCGGTCCAACCCGCGGAGCCTGGCCGAAGCGCAGCGAACGTGACGGGGGAGTCACGCCGCACGCGCTCGATCGGCGCACGACCGCCGCTCGCCGGAGACCGCCTCGCGCCGGAGCGCGGACGGTTCGCGCGGTCAGGAACCGGTGCTCGAGCGCGTCATCATCGTCAGCTCGCGGCGGGTCCGTACGCCGAGCTTGCGATAGATGTTGCGCCGGTGCGTGCGGATCGTCTCGATCCCCACGTGCAGCGCGAGCGCGATCTCGGCGTTCGAGCGGTTGTCGCGCAGGAGGTCCAGCACCTCGGCCTCGCGGGGCGTGAGGAGGTCGGGTCCGACGACCGTCTCCGGTCGCGCGGACGGCCCGCCGGCGGCGGTGCGCGGGAGCACGTGGAGGCCGCGCGAAGCGAGATGGATCGCGCCGACGACGTCCCGGGCCTGCGTGTCCTTCGACAGGCATGCGGTGGCGCCGAAGGCGAGCATCTGGCTGCAGTCCGCGGGCGACGGGCGGTTGCCGAGCGTGATGAGCCGCGTGTCGGGATGCTGCGAGGCGAGGCGATGCACGTCGGAGGCGCTGCGCAGGGCGCCGAAGTTGACGACCGCGACGGCGGGCCGCAGATCGTCGATCACGGCGTCGAGGCGCTCGTGGGGCACGTCGTGGGCGACGAGCTCGAGGTGGTCGTCGTCCTCGACAAACGCGCGCAGCCCGCGCGCGACGAGGTCCTCGAAGCGAGAGATGACGACGGTCGTGGGACGGCGAGGGATCATGGGAGGGCGTGCACGGGTGGGTCTCCCGTGATTATCGGCAGGATCGACCGAAAGGGTGAGGGCGATCTCACCCTCTTCTCACCCGCGCTCTCCCCCGAAGATCACCCGGCCCAGGTGACGACGGACCGCGCAGGGTGCGCGACTCTGTGCAGGCAGCCGAGACACCGGCTCTCCGGTCGGCAGACGGACCGGGACAGAACTTCCCTGGGGCGGAATGGGGTACGCACCACCAGGAGGCGAGCGAGCGGGCCAGGATGGCCCGCTCGTTCACGTTGTGGGACCGGTCCGGAGCGGCGGACAGACACCGGGACCACGACACCTTTCGATGACAACGGCGTCACCGAACGTCCAAGGAAGGGTACGTATGTTCGACATGGAAGCTCACGACGATCCCGACCTCGACGACCTCACCGAGCGCCTGCGCGCTGTGCGCCGCCGGTTGGAGGTCCACGCCGACCCGGTCCGCGAGCGGCTCTCCGCGCTCGGACCGGCCGGCCTGTTCGCCGTCGCCGCCGAGGAGCAGCGCCTCGCGGAGCTCGAGGAGGACCGCGCCCGCCGGCGTGTGCACGTCATCGCCGCGAACGCGGCGCAGCGCCTCGGCGAGCAGCTCGTCGCCGAGCGTCTCGACGCCTGATCGAGGGTTGCGCCCCGTCGGCGCCCGATCGACGCTCACGCTCCACCGGGCGTGAGCGTGGAGCGGGCCGTTCGCCCGCCCGAGGACCCTCGCTCAGTCGAGGTCGTCCTCGACGGGCGCGATCTCGCGGCGCAGACGCGCCC
>JBFIDS010000592.1:0-2386 GCA_041603715.1 Paraconexibacter sp.
CGTCCGGCATGTCGGGACGATCGGCGTGGTAGGCCGGGAAGGCGGCGGTCCGGTACGTCGCGGCTTCCGCTCCGTGGCAGAGCACGACGGCCCGCGGCGCGTAACGTTCGACCGCCTGGAGCACGAGGTTCGCTGTGCCGAGCAGCGCGCCCACGGGCCTCCCGTCGGCGCCCTTGATCGAGGACGGGAGGGCGAAGAAGGCCCGGTACAGCAGGGAGGGCGCGTCGACGACGAGCAGGGGGGCCGGCATCTCGCGCAGGCTACCGGCGCGACGCGGTCGCGTCGGGCGCCGCCGGGACCGCGCGGCTCGTAGCATCCCGGCCCGGAGGGAACCCTTCCCACGGTCGATCCAGGAGAGACGAACATGGCACAGCGGACCATCAACGGCATCGAAGAGCTGAAGTCCCTCGCGGGGCAGGAGCTCGGGACGAGCGAGTGGGTCGAGGTGACCCAGGAGGCCATCCAGGCGTTCGCCGACGCGACCGGGGACCACCAGTGGATCCACGTCGACGTCGAACGCGCGAAGAAGGAGAGCCCGTTCGGGGGCCCGATCGCCCACGGCCTCTACACGCTGTCGATCGGGCCGCGGCTCATGTTCGAGGTCTTCGAGATGACCGGCGTCGCCGGGGGCCTCAACTACGGCTACGAGAAGGTCCGCTTCCCCGCACCGGTGCCCGCCGGGTCGAAGCTGCGACTGACGGCGACGCTCGCCTCGGTCGACGACGTCCCAGGCGGCGTCCAGGCGAAGGTCGTGCAGACCTTCGAGGTCGAGGGCGGCGGGAAGCCGGTCTGTGTCGCCGAGGCTCTCGTGCGGTTCTTCGGCGGCTGAGCCGGCGCCGGCCGGCGCCGGGCGGCGCGCGCGGCGCGTCGCCCGAGGCGCTCGGGCTCAGCGGGTCGACGAGGGAGGAGCGACCGACTTCTCCTGCGCGACCTCGTCGGCGATCCGCGCGGCGATCGCCCGCGCCGCCTCGAGGAGCGCGACGAGCGATCCGGCGTCGTCGGCATGGCCGTCCTCGAAGACGACGAGAACTCCCGCGCGATACTCGAAGCCGGGCTTCGCCGGGTCGCGGGCGAGCCGGTCGACGAGGGTCGGCGACAGCAGCTCGCGGACGCGCACCGGGTCCACGCACGGTTCGACGCGCAGCCGGTAGCGCTCGCCTACGACGGTCGACTCCGTCTCGAGCTGGACGAGGTCGGGGCCGCGCAGCCAGCGGTCGCGCTGGAGCGGGCCGATCCCGGTGCGCGGGTGCAGGTAGACGCCGCTCAGCCAGGGCACGCCGTCGGGCTCGACGTCGATGACGACGACCGTGTGACGGCCGCGCTCGACGACACCCCCGTCGCGGAGGCCGTTCTCGCCGCGGGCCGCGTCCTCGCGCTGCCAGGTGAAGTGACCGAGTCCCGCCTTCCTGCCGTCGATCGTGCCGCTCATCCAGCGGTCGTACCGCCGGCGGTGGCCCGCGGCGAGGAGCGGCGTGTAGGAGGTGACCTCCTCCCAGGAGCCGTGGAGGACGAGCCCCACGCTGTCGGCGAACGCGCGCCAGAAGTCGTCGGCCGCCCGCTGGGAGGCAGCGAACGCGACCGCGACGAAAGCGACGGCGACAACCGCGGCCGGGGCGCCGAGCACGACCGCGACACCCTGCCCCGACGCGGCCGCGATGACGAGGGCGGCCGATGCAGCGAGGACGCTCCCGTAGGCGAAGGTCCGGCTCCTCAGCGCCTCGCCGAGGTGATGGTCCCGGGTCGCCCCGGCGTGCAGCGGCCCGGGCACCCGGGCTCCCTCAGAAGGCCACCGTCGGCGCGAGGCGCTCCGCCGCGGGGTCCGACAGCTCGAAGTACGGCTTCACGGGGAAGGGCCCGCGGGAGGCGATGATCGTGTTCGGGAAGACCTGGCAGCGCGTGAGGTACGCCTGGACGTTGCCGTTGTAGATCCGGCGGGCCGCCTGGATCTCGTCCTCGAGCTGCGACAGCTGCGCCTGGAGGCGTTGGAAGTTCTCGGTGGCCCGCAGCTCCGGATAGCTCTCGGCGACGGCGTTGACGAGCCCGAGCTTCGCGGTGAGCGCCTGCTCCGCGCTCGCGCGCTGCGCGACGCCCTGCGCGGCCATCGCCCCGGCCCGCGCGTTCGTCACCGCGCTGAAGACCTCGTTCTCGTGCGCGGCGTACCCCTTCACGGCCGCGACGAGGTTCGGGACGAGATCGTGGCGGCGCTTGAGCTGCACGTCGATCCCGCTCCACGCCTCGTCGACGCGGTTGCGGGCCGCAACGAGGCCGTTGTAGACGAGGATCCCGGCCACCACGAGGGCGACGAGGACGGCGAGCACGACGAGGAAGGACGTCATGAGCAGATGTATCGGCGCGTTGCCGCCCGGTCCTGAGCCCGTTCACGCCC